>DAOUQS010000010.1 GCA_030625465.1 Amylibacter sp.
CCAGTGTGGTTTTACGTCGGTAATCGCCTTTGTACATGCCGCCGATTTGCGGCACCGAGACGTGACTTTCATCTGCGAACACAATTGCATTGTCGGGGATGTATTCAAACAATGTCGGCGGTGGCTCGCCGGGCGCGCGGCCTGTCAGGTAGCGCGAATAATTTTCAATTCCGTTGCATACGCCTGTGGCTTCCAGCATTTCCAGATCAAACTGGGTGCGTTGTTCAATGCGCTGGGCTTCCAGCAATTTGCCCTCATCGCGGAACTGTTTGGTGCGAAGGACAAGCTCGGCTTTGATCCCTTTAATTGCCTGCTGCAGGGTCGGGCGCGGGGTGACATAGTGGGAATTTGCATAAATGCGCACCTTGTCCAACCGGTCTGTTTTTGCCCCTGTAAGGGTGTCAAACTCGATGATATTTTCCAGCTCTTCGCCAAAAAATGAAAGCCGCCAGCCGCGATCATCAAGGTGGGCGGGCCATACTTCTAGTGTATCGCCGCGTACCCGAAACGAGCCGCGCTGAAAGGCATTATCATTGCGGCGATATTGCTGTGTCACAAGATCGGCGATGATCTTGCGTTGGTCGTATTCCTGACCCGCAATCAGATCCTGTGTCATCGCCGTGTAGGTTTCAACCGAGCCGATGCCGTAAATGCACGATACAGATGCAATGATAATAACGTCATCGCGTTCCAAAAGCGCACGGGTGGCCGAATGGCGCATCCGGTCGATTTGTTCGTTGATCTGGCTTTCTTTTTCGATGTAGGTATCTGATCGGGCGACATAAGCTTCGGGTTGGTAGTAGTCGTAGTAGCTGACGAAATATTCGACCGAATTTTCAGGGAAAAAGGTCAAAAATTCGGCGTAAAGCTGTGCGGCCAGTGTTTTGTTCGGGGCAAGGATAATTGCGGGGCGCTGGGTTTCCTCGATCACCTTGGCCATTGTAAAGGTTTTGCCTGTGCCGGTGGCACCCAAAAGCACCTGATTACGCTCGCCTTCGTTAATGGCCTCTACCAGATCCGCTATTGCTGTCGGTTGATCGCCTGCCGGGCTGAATTCCGTATGCATCACAAATTTGTGACCACCCTCCAGTTTGGTTTTGGCGTGGCGATCCGGTGTGTTAAGTAGTGGTGGCGAGGTTTGGGGCATTGTTGACGGTGTTCCTTTGATAAGAACATGAAGTGTTCAGTGGAAAATTCAAGACTGATTAATAAATACATTATCATTAGTTGAGTAAACTTATTTTTACTCAATTTAAGGGAATATTTTTATTGCATTTTACCGGGCCGCACTATTAAGGTTAATATACAAGCAGCAAGAATGGTTGCCGACTGAATATGCATACCACCCACCCTCACTCTGGTATATTTGGTTGGCAACCAAATTTTTTAAATAATCCAGACATAGGCTTGCGCCTTTCGCCAGATTTAGCGATAAGCGGGATATCAATCTGTTTGAGGTTATATCAATGCTTGCCCGTATTTATCAGCCAGCCCGTAATGCAATGCAATCAGGACAGGCTAAAACCAAAACCTGGGTTTTGGAATTTGCCCCTGAAGAGGCCCGCGAAGTTGATCCTTTGATGGGCTGGACAAGTTCTGGCGATATGAATGCGCAGGTAAAGCTGACTTTTGACAGCAAGGATGCCGCGATTGATTATGCGACAGGCAAGGGAATTGCCTACACAGTATCAGATCCGCACAAGCGCAAACCCAATGTGCGCGCGGGTGGCTATGGCGAGAATTTTGCCACAAACAGACGCGGTGTCTGGACGCATTGATACGGGGTCCCATAGCTCAACCGGATAGAGCACCTGCCTTCTAAGCAGGGGGTTTCAGGTTCGAGTCCTGATGGGATCACCATTTCTATATGCTGAAAAACCAGCCTTTTATGACTAAAAATAGTCATTCGTATTTACGAAAACTATTTTTTTGTAAAATTTGTCTTCGCAAAATCTAATTTCTGTGGAATAGTTTGTTATTGGCACCTCTTTGTAGGTGCCTTTATTGTATAGGAAACGCATATGCCAAACGAATCCGCCCACCCCAAAGCGTCCCCGATCCCAGAGATCCATGATATCGGCCTTCACGACCTTGCCGCAGTGTTACGTGCTGGCTGGGCCGATTTCTGGGCCGCTCCGCTATTCGGCATCTTCTTTAGTGCAGTATATGTCATCGGCGGGTGGGTGATGTATCTGATCTATGCAAATATAGGTGAGGCATGGTGGGGGATACCCTTTGTTGTGGGTTTCCCGCTGATTGCGCCTTTTGCCGCTGTGGGGCTTTACGAGGTTTCACGCCAGATGGAGAAAGGCGAAAAACCCCGTTGGGGCAGTGTTCTGAGTGTGGTGTTTGCCGAACGGAACAGACAGGTGCCGTGGGTTGGTGCGTTGATCATGTTCTGGTTTATGTTCTGGGTGTTTATTGCCCACGCGATTTTCGCGATTGTGATGGGGCTTTCCGCGATGGAAAACGCCCCGAACCTGATGGATTTGTTTGTAACCAAACAGGGTTTGATATTGCTGGCACTGGAAATGGGCCTTGGAGCGTTTTTTGCTTTTGTGGTTTATGTGGTGACGACGATCAGTTTGCCGTTGTTGCTTGACCGTGAAATTGATTTCGTCACGGCGATGATTATCAGTGTAAAGGTGGTAATACAAAGTTTTGGCCCGATGCTGCTTTGGGCGTTCATTATATCGACATTGCTGTTTTGGAGCATGGTTCTGGGGTTTCTGGGTTTGTTGATTGTGATGCCGGTATTAGGTCATGCGACATGGCACCTGTATCGGCGGGCACTTTCCGACTAGGGCCCGTCCTACCTTAAGTTTCCTGTCGTGCCGCCTCTTCTTGTCGTTTGCGATGCACGGCTGCGCGTTTGGTGGCTAATGAGGCAATGATGACGCCGATGGCGACGATGCCGATCAACAAAGTGGAAAGCGCGTTAATCTCTGGGCTGACGCCCAAACGCACTGCACTGTAGATTTTTATCGGCAAAGTGGTGGCCGATGGCCCCGTGGTAAAGCTGGCGATGACCAGATCGTCAAGTGACAGGGTAAAGGCCAAAAGCCAGCCCGATATTACGGCGGGTGCTATGATCGGAAGGGTTACGGATTTAAAGGCATCAAACGGGGTGCAGCCTAGGTCCAGGGCCGCTTCTTCCAAGCTTTGATCAAAGGATACCAGCCTTGAAGACACAACGACAGATACATAGCACATGGAAAATGTGGCGTGTGCCAGTACAATGGTCATAACCCCGCGTTCAACCCCAAGCGAGATAAACAAAAGCAACAGGGACAGGCCTGTGATCACTTCGGGCATAACAAGTGGTGCGTAGATCATGCCGCTGAACAGGGTTCGGCCCCAGAACTTTCCCGCGCGCACCATAACCAGAGCGGCTATTGTGCCAAGGACTGTCGCGATGCAGGATGAAAAAATGCCGACTTTCAGTGTGACCCAAGCGGCATCCAGAAAAGCCTGGTTCTGTAATAATTCGCCATACCATTTTGTCGAAAAGCCTGCCCATACGGTGACAAGGCGCGAAGAGTTGAAGCTGTAGACAACCAGTATCAGGATCGGCACATAAAGGAATGCGAACCCAAGCGTCAGGGATGTGATGTTGAAAAACGTGAAGCGCTTCATGTTTCGGCCTCTTGCGCACGTTCCTGTTGTTTTTGGAATAAAATAATCGGGATCACCAAGATCAACAAAAGGATCACGGCCACCGCGGATGCTACGGGCCAGTCGCGGTTGGAAAAGAATTCATCCCACAGGACTTTGCCGATCATCAAGGTGCGTGAACCGCCTAGCAAGGACGGGATCACAAACTCGCCGACGACGGGGATGAATACCAGAAAACAACCTGCGACAACACCGGGTTTTGACAAGGGGGCGGTCACCGCCCAGAATGCCTGGGTGCGGGAACAGCCTAAATCCTCGGCGGCTTCCAGGTAGGATGGATCAAGCTTTTCCAGTGTTGCATAGATCGGCAAGACCATGAACGGCAGGTATGTATAAATAATGCCGATATAGACGGCGAGGTTGGTATTTATGATCTGCAAAGGCGCGCCGATAATACCCGTCCAAAGCAGGAACTGGTTCAGAAAACCTTCGTTTGAAAGTATTCCCATCCAGGCATATATGCGGATCAGGAAGCTGGTCCAGAATGGCAGGATGATCAACATCATCAGTGTGGCCTGCCATTCTTTTGGGGCCTGTGCCATGCCGTAAGCCATGGGAAAACCGATAAGAAGGGTTAATAGGGTGGAAACGAAAGCGATCTGCACACTGGATAAATAGGCTTTCCAGTAAAGGTTGTCCTCTTTCAGCCAGATAAAGTTTTCCATATCAAGCTGGGATAGGAAATCCTTAAACCCGGCCCACCCGCCGCTGATATCAAGGGTCGGGGTGTAGGGCGGAATGGATATGGCCATATCGGAAAGTGCTAGTTTGAATACAATCCCGAAAGGGATCAAAAACAGGGCGATCAACCAAAGATAGGGGATGGATATGATGAAAGCGCGGCGCATGGGCTATTCTGTCAACACGATGCCAGCGGTGTCTGTCCATGACAGCCATACCGGATCTTCCCAAGTGAAACTACGCCGTGACAGGCGCCGGTCATTGGCAAGCTGGGCTTTTATGATCTGGCCGGGGGCGACCTCTACATAATAGGTTGAAATATTGCCGAGATAGGCGATGTCATGCACTTTGCCCTGAATGGCATTTGCAGCGTTAGGTTTTTTCGCGGAAATCGCTATTTTTTCAGGACGAACGGCAAAACACACCTCGGTGCCTTTGGCCAGTTTTGTCCGTGGCTGGGCGGTAATCATGCCGCCGTCCCATGCGATTTCACATGTTTTTTCGGTGTCGCTGGTGATCTTGCCTGTGATCAGATTCACCTCGCCGATGAAATCCGCGACATAGGTGGAATTAGGGCGTTCATAGATTGCATCAGGTGTTGCGATTTGTTTAATCTGGCCTGCGTTCATTACCGCTACGCGACTGGCCACGGTCATGGCCTCTTCCTGGTCGTGGGTGACGATCATGAATGTGGTGCCCAGTTTTTCCTGAATGTCCATTAATTCAAACTGGGTTTCCTGACGCAGTTTTTTATCCAGTGCGGCAAGGGGTTCATCCAACAGTAAAACCTTGGGGTTCTTGGCCAGCGATCGGGCAAGGGCCACGCGTTGGCGTTGGCCGCCGGATATTTGATGGGGTTTGCGTTTTGCAAACTGGCTTAACTGCACCATATCCAGCATTTCTTCCACGCGTCCGGCTATTTCGGATTTGGGCATGTCCGAGCGTTTCAGGCCAAAGGCTATGTTATCGGCGACGGTCAGGTGCGGGAATAGGGCATAGGACTGGAACATCATATTGATGTCGCGCTTGTTGACGGGCACCGATGAAATGTCTTGGCCGGCCAAAGTGATGCGGCCTTCGGTGGGTCGTTCAAACCCTGCCAGCATTCGCATCAAGGTGGTTTTACCACAGCCGGATGCGCCAAGAAGGGCGAAGAATTCTTTTTCGTAGATGTCGAGCGTTAGATTGTCGACAGCGGTGAAACCACCAAACCGCTTGGTGACGTTTTCAAAACGGATAAGCGGAGTTGCATTTGGGTCTTCCCATGGTTGAAATGGATCGTTTGACATGAAGCAGCACCTGAGAAAAGAAATCCCGCGCAGTTAACCGCGCGGGATAAGGGTGTATTATTTATTGGCCGGTTTTAACTTTTGTCCACATGCGTGTGACGACACGTTGTGCTTTGGGGCCGTAAGCGGTGGTCACATAAAGATTGCTGACAGTCTCCGCCGGTGGATAAATCGCTGGATCGCCGATAACGTCCTCTTCCAAATATGGCTCTGAAGCTTTGTTGCCGTTGGCATAGTAAACATAGTTTGAAGCCGCTGCCATATTTTGCGCATCCAGAATGAAGTTGATGAACTTATGCGCACCATCCGGGTTTGGCGCATCGGCAGGAATAGCCATTTGGTCAAACCACATCAAAGCGCCCTCGGAAGGGATTGCATATTCAACTTCGACACCGTTTTCGGCCTCTGCCGCCCGGTCGCGTGCTTGCAAAACATCGCCAGACCATCCGAAAGCTACACAGATGTCGCCATTTGCCAAAGCGTTAATATATTCGGATGAATGATATTTTTGAACGTATGGGGCGACGCTTGTCAGAACGGCTTCGGCCTTTTTGATTACGTCAATATCTTTGCTGTCGGGATCTTCGCCGATGTATTTCAACGCAGCCGGGATCATTTCGGTTGGTGCATCCAGAAAGTAGACACCGCAATCTTTCAATTTTGCCATATTGGCAGGATCAAAAACCAATGCCAAAGAGTCTGCCGGGGCATTGTCGCCCAAGGCCTCTTTTACTTTGCCAACATTATAGCCGATACCCGTGGTGCCCCACATGTAGTTGATTGAATACAGGTTGCCGGGGTCATATACATCGGTGCGCGCTTCAATGTCGTCCCATGTATTGCCGATATTCGATAGTTTGGATTTGTCCAGTTTCTGGAATGCGCCTGCCTGAATTTGGCGGGATAGAAATGCGCCTGAAGGGACCACAACATCATAGCCGGAAGACCCTGCCAACATTTTGGTTTCCAGAACCTCGTTGCTGTCGAACACATCGTAGATCAGCTTGATGCCGGTTTCATCTTGAAATTTTGTCAGCAATGCTTCGTCAATATAATCTGACCAGTTGTAGACGCGCACCTCTTCTGATGCCGCCATGAGCGTGCTGGCAAGCAATGCCGCGATTGTCGTTGTAAGTGATAATTTCATCGGTTTCTCCCTGAATTTCGACTCGTTTGCGTAAATTTGATCAAATTTTTCCAAAAAGCAAGTCTTTAGTTATGTTGCAGATCATACTAGACTGAGTGGAAGGCCAAATCAAATACAGTTAGAGTGATGCAGGCAGTAATAATAAAATAGTAGGATGAGACCAATTTTATCAAAGAAAATCCCAGTTCACGAACAGGTTTACCGTAGGCTACGCGAGAAAATCCTTTATGGAGAACTTGCGCCGGGGCAGGCTGTAACAATCTACGGTCTGGTTGATGAACTGAATGTGGGTATGACACCGGTACGCGAAGCAATCCGGCGGCTGACGGCGGAAGGTGCTTTGGTGTTTCAGGGTAATCGTAGGGTTTGCCTGCCTGAAATAAACCAACGGGAGTTTGCGGATTTGGTGTTTGTCCGGCGAACGCTGGAACCAAAATTGGCTATTATGGCCGCTGAAAAAGCAACCGCTGCGACGATTGATGAAATGCGTGAAGCTGATGCAAGAATTGATTCTGCAATCTCGCAAGGGAATGCGCGCGACTATATGATGTATAACCACCAGTTCCACTTCATCCTTTATGCATGCGCGCAATCAGATCTTTTGCATTCTATTGTTTCAATGCTTTGGCTGCGTTACGGGCCGCTTTACAGGGTTATTTCCGGAAAGTGGGGGACTGCACAATTGGCGGATTGTCATGATGAAACTATAGCTGCATTGATTGCAAATGATCCAAAGGCTGTTGGCGCGGCAGTTTTGAAAGATATAGAGCAGGGTTTTGACATTGTGGAAAAATCTTTAATTAAATAATTTGATCAAATTATTGACGTGAGCGGTTCTTTTTGATTAAGTCGGTGAATATCTAATATTGCCGAACTGAGAGCACCCATGAAACGCATTGATAATCACCAGCCCACCGAAGAGATGCAAGCACTTGATGCAGCACACCATATGCACCCTTTTACTGCCAATGGCGAACTTGCCGAAAAAGGCGTGCGGATTATTACGCACGCCAAAGGCGCCTGTATCACCGATAGTGAAGGTGTGGAAATTCTGGATGCGATGGCAGGGCTTTGGTGTGTCAACATCGGCTATGGCCGTAAGGAACTTGCGGATGTGGCCAGTGCGCAGATGCAGCAGCTACCCTATTACAATACGTTTTTCCAAACCAGTCACCCGCCGGTGATCGCCCTGTCTGCGCGCTTGGCCGAACTGGCCCCGGCACATATCAATAATGTATTTTTCGCAGGCTCCGGCTCGGAAGCCAATGACACCAATATCCGCCTTGTGCGCCACTATTGGGCATTGAAAGGCAAGCCGTCGAAGAAAACAATTATCAGCCGCCACAATGCCTATCATGGGTCAAGCATGGGCAGTGCCAGTCTGGGTGGAATGCAAGGCATGCATGCCCAGGGTGGCATGCCGATCCCTGATATTACCCATATCGCGCAACCCTATTGGTACGGTGAAGGTGGTGATATGTCACCAGAGGAATTCGGGTTGGAACGCGCGCGTGCGCTGGAAGCGGAAATAGATCGGCTGGGCGAAGACAATGTCGCGGCTTTTATCGGTGAACCTGTACAGGGTGCGGGTGCGGTTATCATTCCTCCGGAAACCTATTGGCCGGAAATCCAGCGGATATGCAAAGAGCGCAATATTTTGCTGATCGCGGATGAGGTGATCTGCGGTTTCGGGCGCACCGGAAACTGGTTTGGCTGTGATACCTTGGGCATCAAGGCTGATATCATGACCATCGCCAAGGGCCTAAGCTCTGGCTATATGCCGATCGGTGGTTCGATGGTCAGTGATGAGGTTGCTGCCGTGATTGGTGGCGATGAGTTTGCACATGGCTATACCTATTCGGGTCACCCTGTGGCCAGTGCGGTTGCATTGGAAAACCTGCGTATCATCGACGAGGAAAATATCGTGGGTTATGTGCGTGACGACATTGGCCCGTATCTGCAGAAAAAATGGAAAGCCCTGGCCGACCATCCGCTGGTGGGTGAGGCCCGAATGATAGGTATGATGGGCGCGTTAGAATTGTCGCCTGATAAAGCCAACCGTGCGGCATTTGCCAGCGATAAGGGGACTGTCGGATTGATGTGCCGGGAGCGTTGCTTTGCAAATAATGTGATTATTCGCCATGTAGGCGACGCGATGATCATCTCACCGCCTTTGACATTGACCAGGGATGAGGCCGATTTGTTGATCGAACGAGCGACAAAAGCACTGGATGAAACCTATGCGCAACTGAAGGCCAAAGGTCTGATGAAGGCGGCTTAACTTCAAGGGGCTTTATGTAGATAGATAACATGATGAAGTTATGCATCCAATTTCTTATATTGATTACATTGGGGGGTAATAGTACTTACTTAAGTAAAAATACGAGAGTTATAAATGCTTTATATACATATTGGTTCTCAGAAAACGGGTTCAACGGCCATTCAGGGTTTTTTGTATAATAATAGGCAGGCCTTAAAACAGGCAGGCTTTAATTACGTTCGATCCGGACGAAAAAAATCTGCCCATAACGGTATGAATTTTCTGTTTAAACGCGGAAATGCCCAAACTGTTTGTGATGATATTGTTGCCGAGATTGAAGCTAGTCCTGTTGATAACCATATAATCTCTAGCGAGCTTTTTTTTCGAGAAGGTGTTGCTTTGGGATTAAGAGAACATTTTCCTGAACGTATTATAAAACAAACAAAAATAATTTGCTACTTACGGCGCCAAGATAAATACATTGAATCAGTGTATAAACAGTCCGTTAAAAATGGCCGCATTCCGCCTAATTCACAAAAGTTTCTGGCCCGGAAACAAAACAACCTTGTTTATTCTAAGGCGCTATCAGCGTTTTCAAAAGTATTCGGTCAAAATAATATTATTGTGCAGGCTTTTGAGCGATCAAATTTTCCAGAGGGCGACATCATCAAAGATTTTGCTCAAGCTATTGGACTTAGCCTGACCCATAAATTTAAGTTTCCGAGTGAAATTTCAAATAAATCACTTTCAGTGCAGGTCTCGGAAATACTTGGTGTGGTAAATAAGTGCACAAATTTCAACAGTCGCGTAATTATTAGGGAAATCATTCGTTTAAACCCTGATGGTGCGATGTACTCAGATGATGTTTTTGATCTTGAGGTTCGTCGAGAACTGTTAAAGCAGTGCGCGCCTGATATAGAATTAGTCCGCGCTACGTATTGTCCAGAAAAAGAAAAACTTTTTAATCTTGATGATCTCGCACTAAATAAACCTGATTTATATCCTGATCCTGAAACGCAATTATTACGTACTAAACAAGCTATTAATGCTGTTTTTCAAGCGATAGGGAATATTGAATCGGCTAAAATTGCACCACCAGAGTAAATATTGCTGTTTGCCGTATCTTACCCCGGTAGGTACAATTTCGGTGTTGACGCAATAGGTGTCGCATTCTTTAACGGCATCTATAGCGTAGCTGTATAGTAAGCATATATTCGCGACGATTCTTTTGCCTTTTGGGGGGCCTTCATGACCAATTTTTCGAAAATCCTGATAGCCAACCGTGGTGAGATTGCCATCCGTATCATGCGGGCCGCCAATGAGATGGGCAAGCGTACGGTTGCGATTTATGCCGAAGAGGACAAGCTTGGCCTGCACCGTTTCAAAGCGGATGAGGCTTATCGCATCGGGATTGGCATGGGGCCGGTCGCAGCTTACCTGAGTATCGAAGAGATTATCCGCGTGGCGAAAATGTCAGGCGCGGATGCGATCCATCCGGGCTACGGTTTGTTATCGGAAAACCCTGCGTTTGTGGATGCCTGCGAAGCGGCGGGGATCAAGTTTATCGGCCCGAAAGCGGCCACTATGCGTAAGCTGGGGGATAAAGCCTCGGCGCGTCGTGTGGCGATGGATGCTGGTGTTCCTGTTGTGCCGGCGACCGATATTTTGCCCGACGATATGGACAAGGTGCGCCGCATGGCGGATGAAGTTGGCTATCCGTTTATGCTGAAAGCCAGCTGGGGTGGCGGCGGTCGCGGTATGCGCCGGATTATGCACGAAGGTGAGCTGGAAAACCTTGTCCTGGAAGGCCGCCGCGAAGCGCAAGCTGCCTTTGGCAATGGCGACGGTTATCTGGAACGGCTTGTGCAACGGGCGCGCCACGTGGAAGTGCAAATTCTGGGTGACAGTCACGGCGAGATTTACCATTTGTTTGAACGCGACTGCTCGGTGCAGCGGCGCAACCAAAAAGTGGTCGAACGTGCGCCTGCGCCATATTTAAGCGACGAACAACGCGCCGAGATTTGTGCGCTGGGCCGCAAAATCTGCGCCCATGTGGGCTATGAATGTGCCGGCACGGTCGAGTTCCTGATGGATATGGATACGGATGAGTTTTTCTTCATCGAAGTGAACCCGCGCGTTCAGGTGGAACACACCGTGACAGAAGAAGTCACCGGCATTGATATTGTGCGGGCGCAAATCCTGATCGCCGAAGGCAAAACACTGGCCGAGGCGACAGGCAAACCCGCGCAAAGTGACATCACCCTGAACGGTCATGCGCTGCAAACGCGGATCACCACAGAAGACCCGCAAAACAATTTCATCCCCGACTATGGCCGGATCACGGCCTACCGCTCGGCTACGGGTATGGGGGTGCGCCTTGACGGTGGCACGGCTTATTCGGGGGCGGTTATTACGCGCTATTACGATAGCTTGTTGGTCAAGATCACCTGTTCCGGCCCGACACCGGAATTTGCAATTGCACGGATGGATCGTGCATTGCGCGAGTTCCGTATTCGCGGGGTCAGTACAAATATTGCCTTTGTTATCAATCTGTTGAAGCACCAGATATTTCTTGATAACAGTTACACAACGACGTTTATCGACAACGCAACCGATCTGTTCAAGTTCAAACCGCGCCGCGATAGGGCGACTAAAATCCTGAACTATATTGCGGATATTACCGTCAACGGCCACCCTGATGTAGAGGGTCGGGCCAAGCCTGATGCACACGCCAAAATACCAATGCCCCCTGCCAACCACACAAGCGAACTTGCCTATGGCACGCGCAACCTGCTGGAGGAAAAAGGCCCGCAGGCGGTTGCTGACTGGATGACGGCGCAAAAGCAGTTGCTGATCACTGACACGACCATGCGCGACGGGCACCAGTCATTGCTGGCCACGCGGATGCGCTCACATGACATGATCAAAGTGGCCGATGCCTATGCGCATAATCTGCCGCAATTGTTCAGTATGGAATGCTGGGGTGGTGCGACGTTTGATGTGGCGTATCGCTTCTTGCAGGAATGTCCGTGGCAGCGGTTGCGTGACTTGCGCAAGGCGATGCCGAACCTGATGACGCAAATGTTGCTGCGCGCCAGCAACGGGGTTGGATATACCAACTACCCTGACAATGTGGTGCAGGAATTTGTCCGCCAAGCGGCCAAAACCGGTGTTGATGTGTTCCGTGTGTTTGACAGTCTGAACTGGGTTGAAAACATGCGTGTCGCAATGGATGCGGTGGTGGAAAATGGCAAGATCTGTGAAGGCACGATTTGTTATACGGGCGATATTCTTGACCCCAATCGGGCCAAATATGATCTGAAATATTATGTGGCGATGGGGCAAGACCTGAAAGCGGCGGGCGCGCATGTTCTGGGTCTGAAAGACATGGCGGGCTTGTTGAAACCCGCGGCGGCAAGTGTGTTGGTTAAAGCTTTGAAGCAAGAGGTCGGTCTGCCGATCCATTTTCACACCCATGATACATCGGGTATTGCGGCGGCCACCATATTGGCGGCGTCTGATGCCGGTGTGGATGCGGTCGATGTGGCGATGGATGCATTTTCAGGTGGTACATCGCAGCCCTGTCTGGGGTCGATTGTGGAAGCCTTGCGCAATACGGATCGTGACACGGGGCTGGATATTGATGCGATCCGCGAAATTTCAGATTACTGGGAAGCGGTGCGTGGGCAATATGCGGCGTTTGAAAGCAGCTTGGCCGCACCCGCATCGGAAGTTTACCTGCATGAAATGCCGGGCGGGCAATATACCAACCTGAAAGCACAGGCGCGTAGCTTGGGGCTGGAAGATCGTTGGCCTTTGGTAGCGAAAACCTATGCGGATGTGAACCAGATGTTCGGTGATATTGTTAAAGTGACACCAAGTTCCAAGGTTGTCGGTGACATGGCATTGATGATGGTAACGCAGGATTTAACCCGCGATCAAGTGGAAGACCCTGCTGTTGATGTGGCTTTCCCCGACAGTGTAATAGATATGATGAAGGGCAATCTGGGGCAGCCTCCGGGTGGTTTCCCGAAAGATTTTGTCGCAAAAGTTCTGAAAGGCAAGGCACCCGATACGTCGCGCCCCGGTGAACATCTTGCACCGCTTGATCTGGAAGCGGCGCGTGCTGAAGTGTCAAAGGAACTGGAAGGTTTGCAAATTGATGATGAAGACCTGAACGGTTATTTGATGTATCCGAAGGTCTATCTGGACTATATGGGGCGGCACCGTCTTTATGGTCCGGTGCGCACTTTGCCGACCAAGACGTTCTTTTATGGAATGAAATCCGGTGAAGAGATCAGCGCCGAAATTGACCCCGGAAAAACTTTGGAAATCCTGATGCAGGCGGTTGGCGAAACCGATGACGCAGGTGAGGCGCGGGTGTTCTTTGAACTGAACGGCCAGCCGCGCACCGTGCGTGTGCGCAACCGCAAAGCAACTGCGACCACGCTAAAACGGGCGCAGGTTGAGGCGGGGAATGCCGCACATGTGGGTGCCCCTATGCCGGGTGTGATTTCATCAGTTGTGGTAAGTGTCGGCCAAGAGGTAAAACAGGGTGATCTGTTGTGTACGATAGAAGCTATGAAAATGGAAACCGGGATTGCTGCGGAACAAGATGGCATTGTCAAAGCGATACATGCGCCTGCGGGCAGTCAGGTTGACGCCAAGGATCTGCTGGTCGAATTCGAAAGTTGAAAATGACTAAGCTACTGGTTTTCGCGGATTTACATATCCAGAATGACCCCATCATCGGGCTGGATCCGGTTGCGCGTTTTAAAGCGGCACTGGCCCATGCCTTGGCCAACCATATGGATGCGCAGGGTATTGTTTTGATGGGGGATTTAGTTCACGGCGTGACCGCTGTTGAATACGAGATACTAAAATCCATCCTTGCCGATGTGCCCCTGCCGATCACCTATATGATGGGAAACCATGATCGCCGCGAAGTCTTTTTACAAGTGTTTGCGCAGGCCGCATTGGGCAGCAACGGGTTTGTCCAGTCGGCATTTGATCTGGGCGAATGGCGCGGTCTGACTTTGGATACGCTGGATGGCCCGCCTTATCTTGACGGGGTGCATTCCGGACGGTTGTGCCCGAACAGGCTGGCATGGCTTGCCGATCAGTTGGATCAGGCAAAAGACAAGCCCGTCGTTTTATTCACACATCACCCGTTAGGGGATATCGGTTTCCCGAAGATGGACCGGATCAGGCTGGAGAACGGGAAGGATGTGATCGACATGCTTAAGGCGCATCCAAGGCCCGTGCATGTCCTTTCGGGCCATGTTCACCGCACGGTTTCGGGCCAGTGGGACGGGATTTCCTATACCGGTTTCAAAAGCACATGCCATCAGAACCCGCTGAACCTTCGTGGACAATACGCGTCTATGTCGGTGGATCAACCCGGTGCATACGGGGTGATCCTGTTCGATGGGCCAAATATTATTGTCCATAGTGAGGATTATGCTTTGGCGCAGTAAGACGGGCTGTCGGATACGGTGTCTTAAACCTTCATATGATGAAGGTGTTTAATATATAGAATATACAGGCTGACAAAGTGGCCGCCGCAGGAACGGTTATCACCCATGCTGCGATGATTGTCAGGAAATGCGTTCTGCGGACAAGTTTGCGGTGCTTGCGTTTAGCGCTGGTCTGTTTTGAAGCTTCCGAGGTTATGATTTTTTCAACTTTGCTATCAGATGTGGAAAAACGCCAGTGGGCTTCGCGGAAAAATCCGACCCCAAAGATTGCGCCAACTGCGATATGGGTCGAGCTAACGGGCAAGCCTAACCCCGATGCGACAATGACAGTGATCGCTGCTGAAAGCGCAACGCAATAAGCCCGAAGCGGGTTCAGTTTGGTGATTTGTTCTCCAACCATTCTGATCATTTTAGGGCCAAACAATACCAGCCCGAAGGAAATCCCAACGGCCCCCACACCCATCACCCAAAGGGGGATTGAAACCTTGGATACAACCTCGGCGGCTTCTGCGGTGTGGACAATAGCTGCAAGGGGGCCGACTGCATTCGCCACATCATTCGCACCATGGGCAAAGGATAACAGGGCGGCGGCACAGATCAGCGGAAGCTTGAACAAGCCGCGCACGGTTTCCTTGGTGTTGGCCTTGCCGCTGGATTGGCGGTGAATAAAGGGGCGTGCAATAAAATATGTAGCGGCAAAAGCAATTGCGCCGATATATAGCGCGGTTTGCAGGTCAATCGTTACAATTTTTTTCAGCCCTTTGACAGCCAGATATGTAGAAAACGCGCCAGCCATAATCGCGATAAGTACCGGTACCCATTTGCGTGCGGCGGCTATCTTGTCTTTCCGGTCGGATATTTTTGCTTTGATAAGCCATAAAAACAGGGCTGCCACCACGCCGCCCAACACAGGTGATATCACCCAGCTGGCCGCAATCTTACCCATGGTTGCCCAGTTTACAGCTGTAAATCCTGCCGCGGCAATGCCTGCACCCATAACGCCTCCGACAATGGAATGGGTGGTTGAAACCGGTGCGCCCAGCCATGTGGCCAAATTCAACCATAGTGCGGCGGAAAGCAGGGCCGCGAACATGACCCAGATGAATACTTTAGGATCACCCACAGCTGCGGGATCAATGATACCTTTCGATATTGTGCCGACAACATCACCGCCTGCAAGAAGTGCGCCTGCGGTTTCGAAAACAGCGGCAATGACCAAGGCGCCCAGCATGGATAAGGCGTTGGAGCCTACTGCCGGGCCCACATTGTTGGCCACATCGTTTGCGCCGATATTAAGGGCCATATAGGCACCAACGGCAGTTGCCGCGATAATGATATAGCTTTGCGCGTTCCAGCCGAAAAACAAACTGGCGATCAGGCCTGTCAGAATAATGAAAGCACCGGCAATGCTGGGGGCGATATAGGCGCGGCGGGTTGCAATATTGGCCTGTTCCAGCCGGACACGGCTTTTCAGATCGCGGTCCAAAGTTTTGTTCGGACGAGGTTTTTTCGAAACCATTGAATGGGCCTTTCAGGCAAGGGTATTCTGGTGTTTTGGAATCATATTGAATTATGATTGCGCGTTTTGTAATTTGGTTCTGTAACAATGCGGTAAACGACCTGTAACAACATTGTAAAAGCGCGCAAGATAGGTGCGATTAAAGTACATGATCTGTTGACTCTGATCTAATTACCCTTATACCCCCGCTATCGCGATATTTTGTCGTGACCATATTGGTGTTTGTGGCCCCGGCAACGGGATGCCTGTCACCCGAAGCGTATCTGCCAAGGGTAAGGAAAGCATCTTTCTTAATTCGAAAGGATCCAGCCGTGACTAAACGTACAGCTGCCAAATATAAACTAGACCGCCGTATGGGCGAAAACATTTGGGGTCGCCCAAAATCACCAGTAAATCGTCGTGAATATGGACCAGGTGTTCATGGTCAACGTCGTAAAGCCAAATTGTCCGATTTCGGTATCCAGCTGCGCGCCAAGCAAAAGCTAAAAGGTTACTACGGTGATTTGACAGAAAAACAATTCCGTCGCATCTACACCGAAGCTGTTCGCGTGAACGGTGATACAGGTGAAAACCTGATCGGCCTGCTGGAACGTCGTTTGGACGCGGTTGTGTACCGTTCCAAATTTGTACCGACCGTATTTGCGGCACGCCAGTTCGTGAACCACGGCCACGTCACAGTGAACGGCAAGAAGGTTAATATCCCGTCTTACCGTGTGAAAGAGGGTGACGTGATTGAAGTGCGCGAAAAGTCCAAGCAAATGAACATGGTGCTTGAAGCCGCTGTTTCGCAAGAACGCGATCTGCCGGAATATATCAATGTTGACCAAAATAAGAAGGTTGCAACTTTTGTACGCACACCTGGCCTGTCAGACGTGCCGTATCCTGTCATGATGGAACCAAATCTGGTTGTGGAATATTACGCGAAGAACTAATCTTATCGCGACATAAATTTTTAAAGGCTGCCCTAATGGGCTGCCTTTTTTATTTTCGGGGTTTGGCAGGAGTATGGGTGCAAAGTAAAATAGCAACATATAAAAAAATTATTCTTTATTCACACAAATAAATATATAAAAAACTGAAGTTATGAGTATCATTCCATTAAAGTTTCACCAGTTTAGGGAATGCCAATGAAAAATCGCATCGCAGGGCTTTTGGCCTGTCTATATTGTTTAATAACACCAGCACTTGCGCAAGATGTGCAAGATTGGACCGGTCGGTATTATGGCGCATCCTTAGGCTTTGTGGATGGGACATCAAACCATAGTTGGCGCGGTACACCAGCAGGGGTGGATGTTGACGTAAAGGGCGGTATGATCGGGGTGACTTATGGCCATAACTATCAAGGTAAAAACACTGTTTACGGTTATGAAGTTGATCTAAGCGCATCAAATGCAGATGGCTTTTTGATTGGTGGAACAACGCCTTGCATCACTCCGGGTGAAGCCTGTTCCAGCGAACTGGATGCGCTTGCCACGCTTAGAATGCGTGTCGGGATTCCTTTGAATAATGGATTTCTGCCATATATAACTGGCGGGCTAGCGGTTGGTAAAGTTAAGGCTACTGCCGATTTGGGTGCCTGCGGCCGTGCCGGTGATTGTTCGCTGAATGAATTGATGGTTGGTTATACGGTTGGCGTTGGCGTTGAAAAGATGTTCAATAACGGTTGGAGTGCCAAGGCAGAGTATCTTTACACGCATTTTGGCAGACAAACCATGGATGGTTCTAGGCCGGGTAATAATGTTGCCGGTGTTTTCAACTATGACACATTCAAGATCGGTGTGAACCGCCGTTTCTAAAAGTTCCGCTGACTTCGTGAGATTACAAAGGCTGCCCTGATGGGCGGCCTTTTTTATTGGTTGATCGGTAAGGGGCGGTTTTCTGCTATGCTTTCCATTGCGAAGTAAGAGGTCACGCTGTCCAGTTCGATCCCGTCAATCAAGCGCTGGTAAACACGATCATAGCTTTGCATGTTTTCGGTCACGACTTTAAGCTGGTAATCGTAATCGCCACCGATACGGTGAAAATCAACCACTTCGGGGATGGTCAGCACATGGCGGCGAAACTCTTGTAGCCAGTCAACCGAATGATGACGGGTGCGTAACATTACAAATACCACCAGATCCAGCCCGACCTTGTGGCGATCCACCCGCGCGGTCGCGCCTTGTAAAACATCCGAGGCGGTTAAAGTTTGCAACCGTCGCCAGCAGGCATTTTGTGACAAGTTGATCCGCTCTGCCAGTTCGCGTTGCGATAGCGAAGAATCGCGTTGCAGTTCAGACAGGATACGAAGGTCAATATGATCTATATTTTTTAATTTCATAGGTCATATGACACATAATATTTAATATATACAAATTAAAAAGATGAATTATTCAAGAATAATAGGTCATATTGCTTTTAATAAATGGAGATTATGATGCCT
>DAOUQS010000096.1 GCA_030625465.1 Amylibacter sp.
CAGACGTTATTACCGCCCCACCGACATGCTTTTGCTGGGTGGCATCAAGAAATTGCTGCATGACGGCGGCATGACAATCAAAGGCGTTCAGAAAATATTGCGCGAAAAGGGTGTGAAACACGTCCAGTCCCTGTCGCAGCCGGTAAGCCTTCAGGTTACGATTAAAAAGAAAAGCAAAGCCGCTTCGAAACCAGCGGCCCCCGCAGTACCGCCCAAGGCAGAACCGGTTGCGCAAGACGTGTCGCTGTCCGTTGACCAGCCAAAAGTGCGCATTAAACCAAAAGTCGCGAAACCTGTCGTTGTTGAAACGGAAGAGCCCGATATACTTGATCTGCCACTGGCTGCTGGCGCGGATGAGGCCGCCTTAAGGGTCATCCAATTCCCGCAAAGTTTAAAAACCGCAGCCGATCTTTCGCTTAAAGACGTGGAAGATATCGAAGCACTTTATTACAGCCTGAAAATGGTCCGCAACAATATGATGCGCGCAGGTGTCAGCCAATAGATGCTGGCCCCATTACCCGCTTGCACAGACCAAAATCCACGATATAACGTGCCCTAGAGCGATCTATGATTGCCTGCACCAATGTGGTTCGGGATATATAATTGGTTACAGATACCACAGTGCATCATGCGCTTAATCTGCAATTGGATTGAATTCATAACGCTCTAGTCGGGCTATAGCGCAGTCTGGTAGCGCGTTCGTCTGGGGGACGAGAGGTCGCAGGTTCGAACCCTGCTAGCCCGACCATAAAACAGGCCCTGGCAGGCCGGCACATTGAGGGACTATGTCAGAAACAGGTCAAGGTGTACTACCATCACAAGCCATCACAGCGATGGTCGCGGCTGGCCAGATTACGGCCACACAACCTATCTTCAAAGGTCAGGTTCAGCCGGCCAGTCTTGATTTGCGGCTTGGCACCAAAGCCTACCGCGTGCGCGCGTCGTTTCTGACAGGTAACGGCAATACCGTTCAATCCCGCCTGCGCGAATTTGAAATGCACGAAATTGATCTGACAGATGGCGCTGTGCTGGAAAAGGGCTGCGTTTACGTTGTCCCGTTGATGGAAGGCCTGAAACTGCCAAAAGACATCAATGCGGTGGCCAATGCCAAAAGCTCGACCGGGCGCCTTGATGTGTTTACACGCTGCATTACCGATAACGGTATCGAGTTTGACCGGATTGAGGCAGGCTACACTGGGCCTTTGTATGCCGAGGTCAGCCCGCGTTCTTTTTCCGTGCTTGTACGCCCGGGAATGCGCCTGAACCAAATTCGTTTTCGGCGCGGGCAAACGGTTTTAACCGATGAATGGCTACAGATTCTGCATGACGATATCGGGCTTGTGGACGGGGATGCGCAGATTGACCAGGGTCTTGGGTTTTCAGTTGATCTGGATCTACCTGACGATCTGGTCGGGTACCGAGCAAAACCCCACACCGGCCTGATCGACCTTGATTTGATCAACCACTACACTGCATCCGACTACTGGGAACCGGTTTTTGCCGAAAGTGGTCGCATCATTCTGGATCCGGGCGCGTTTTACATTCTGGTCAGTCGTGAAGCGGTGCATATTCCACCCAATTGCGCGGCTGAAATGGCGCCATATTTGGCGATGGTTGGCGAATTCAGGGTGCATTACGCCGGTTTCTTTGATCCGGGTTTTGGCAATGCAAATGCAGGCGGCAAAGGATCACGCGGTGTGCTGGAAGTGCGCTGCCACGAAGCCCCGTTCGCTTTGGAACACGGCCAATCAGTCGGGCGGTTGATCTATGAATATATGTCCGAAGTGCCGGACATTCTTTACGGGGCCGACCTGAAATCAAACTATCAGGGCCAAGGCCTGAAACTGTCAAAACACTTCAAAACTCCATAAGGATTAAGTCGATGAAATTGCTGCGTTTCGGGCCTGAAGGCAATGAAAAACCGGGTTGTATTGATGCAGATGGTAATCTGCGTGATCTGTCCAGATATACCGGTGATTTTTCCGGCGGCACGGTTTCGCTGGCAAATATCACAAAGCTTAAATCCATCGACACAAGCACCCTGCCCCTTGTCGCAGGCAAGCCGCGCATCGGGTGCGCCTTGGCGGATGTACCCAACTTCTTTTGCATCGGTCTGAACTATGCGAAACACGCAGCTGAAACCGGTTCTACCTTGCCCCCAGAACCGCTGATATTCAACAAAGCCACCTCTGCATTAAGCGCCCCCTTTGACATCATCCAGATCCCGCAAGGATCATCCCATGTCGACTGGGAGGTCGAGCTGGGCGTGGTTATCGGCAAAGAAGCCTCATATGTATCCGAAGCTGATGCACTGGACTATATCGCCGCCTATTGCACCATCAACGATGTGTCGGAACGCGAGTTCCAGAAAAATCGCGGCGGTCAGTGGGTCAAAGGCAAATCCGCCCCTACATTCGGCCCTGTCGGCCCCTATCTGGTTACAGCGGATGAAATTGCAGACCCGCAAAACCTTGACCTGTCATGTTCCGTAAATGGGGGAATTCAGCAAAGCTCGAACACCTCGGACATGATTTTTACCGTGGCCCAGATCATCAGCAGCCTAAGCCAGTATTTCACGCTGCGGGTGGGCGATATCATTGCAACGGGCACACCCGAAGGCGTTGGTGCGGGTAAAAAACCTGCGCCACAATTCCTGCAAGCAGGTGATATTGTCGAAGCCAAGGTGCAGGGACTGGGCCAACAACGCCTAACCGTCCAGGGCTAGAACCGGTTGTTCAGTGTTTTGATCAACCCATGTACGCCATGTCGAAACCGAGCCTGAAAACACATTGATATCCACATTTCCTTCAATTCCGGGAACCACACCGGTTCCGGAATATTGCCAGAATACCCAGTGCTGGCCGCGATAAACCTCCCGTGGGTGATCTGCAACAGAACGCAACCAGAAATCATATCCCCTGATGCGCGCCAGATTGTTTTCCGCGTAGAAATCAGGGGTCACATAGATAATCGGCCGTTTGCCGTAATGTGCAGTTAAACGGTCCAGATATATCCGGATTTCATTGCGAACTTTCGCGGGACCGGGCCGATACCGGCAATTTCGTGACCGGTGGTTCCATTCCATATCAAGAACCGGCGGCAATGCGGCAGGATCGTTCGGCACATTTTGAATGAACCAGTTGGCCTGTTCCGATGCGGTGCGGCAGAAATAATAAAAATGGTAGGCGCCGCGCAAAACCCCGGCGCCCTTGGCCGCGTTCCAGTTCATCGAAAAGTTCTTATCCAGATGGTCACCACCCTCGGTGGCTTTGATGAAGGCGAAATTCACCCCCGATTGCTGCGCCGTCACCCAGTCAATATCACCTTGGAACTTTGACACATCAATACCGTGGATCGGGTACCGCCATGGCCGCGTGCTTGTCCAGTCATACTGATCGGTATCGTCAAATTTTACATTTGTCGTGGTGATCGCAATCTGCTGCTTTGCAACAGCGGGCGGGGCCATTGCCGCAGGGGGCAAAGGCGGCGGTTCCGAGCCGCCACAAGCCACCAGTAAACCAAGGGTTATGAATAGAATGAAACGCACTGCCTGACGCCCCTTTATTATTTTTGTTTTTATTATTTCGGGCGGTCTAGCACATAATTTCACACACCGACAGTATCGCTATCCAAAATCAGTACAATTTGATGTGAAACCTATAATTTACCTTAACGCGGTCTTTCCATTTGCCACGTCAAATGCGCCTTTACCGCCGGCCACTCACACGCAATGATCGAATACACCGCCGTATCGCGTAAGGTGCCGTTTTCCGACACCATATGCGAACGCAAAATACCGTCCAGTTTCGCCCCTAACCGTTCAATGCCGCTACGGCTTTGATGGTTCATAAAATGGGTACGAAACTCGACCGCAATACAATCCAGCGTCTCGAACGCATGTTGCAACAACAAGAACTTGCATTCCGTATTCAAAGGCCCCCGCTGCACCGCTTTTCGATACCAGGTTGAACCGATTTCAACCCGTTTATTAGGCGCATCTATATTCATATAGGTCGTCATACCAACCGCGTGCCCACTGGCCTTGTCAATAATTGCAAAAGGCAGCATAGAGCCGCTTTCGCGCAAGGCCAGCCGCCGCGCAATCTCGGCCCCGACACCTTCGGGTGTTGGAATAGAAGTATACCACAAACGGTGCAGCTCACCATCAGCGGCGGCCTGTTGCAGGTCAGCTTCATGCGCCATGCGTAAAGGCTCCACAACAACATGGTTTCCCGTAACAGTGAATTCATCAGGCCAGGCGGTCATATCTATACTTCCTTATGTCGTCTGGAAAACATAACCAAAACAAGGGCGCACAGTCCAGACCAAGATCCGACATTCAGGTTTTCAATAACGACGATCGGAAAATCAGTCTGCCTTCGGCAACTCATAAATCCCGCCATTGGCCTTTGACCATTCCAGTGGATCGTTCAGAAACGCTTCAACCTGGTCCAGTGTTTTTGTGTCGAAATTCGCCTGTTCACGGGCAACCTTCAAAACGTCCCACCATGTGACAAGGTAATGCAGTTTCAGGCCGTTTTCGGCCAACATTTCATGGGTGTTTTTGAAAATGTCATAATAGAACACCACCAGAATATGTTCGCATTCAGCCCCCGCACGGCGGATGGCCTCGGAAAATAGCAGCTTTGATCCGCCATCCGTGGTCAGGTCTTCGACCAGCAACACACGTTGGCCTTCGGAAATATCGCCCTCGATCTGCGCATCACGCCCGTAACCCTTTGGCTTCTTGCGCACATATTGCATCGGCAAGTTCATCCGGTCGGCAATCCACGCGGCAAACGGAATGCCTGCGGTTTCACCACCAGCGGCGGCATCAAACTGTTCAAACCCCACATCGCGGTACAAGGTTGCCACCGCAAAATCCATCAAGGCAGAACGGATACGCGGGTATGAAATAAGCTTGCGACAATCAATATAGACAGGGGACGCAAGGCCCGATGCGAATGTATAAGGTTCGTCAGCACGAAAGTTCACTGCACCGATTTCCAGCAGCATTTTTGCGGCCAGTTCGGACATGACCTCTTTGTCGATGAATGTGTTCGGGAATGTCATATCAACCTCTTTTCATTTACAATTATTTAGCCAATTTCAGACTATATGCCAAGCCTAACTGCGCGATAATACCGCCGCAGGCCGCGCCTTATAAAGTGCGCCTGTGATCAGCCCGGCGATAATCGCTTTGATCAGGTCACCGGGAACAAAAGGTGCCATGATCAGGGTCGAAGCCAAAAGCCCCTTATCCGCCGCAATCATGTAATAAGGGATCGCAATTGCATAAAGCACCCCGATGCCACCAATGACGGCAGCAACACCTGCAACCACATTAAGCGGGCCTTTGCGGTATTTTTCAACAATAATCCCCGTGGCAAATGCAGCCACCGGAAAACCGAACAAGAAGCCTGCCCAAGGGCTGGCAAACACGCCAAGCCCACCACGACCACCTGCCAGCAAAGGCAAACCAAGGGCCACAAGCGCCAAGAACAGCACAACGGCCATTGCCCCGCGCTTTGCCCCTAAAACCGTGCCACACAGCATTATACCCAGGCTTTGTGCCGTAATCGGAATGCCGCTTAGCAATGTGAACTTGGGCAACAGCCCAAGGGCCGCGATTAAAGCTGCGAACAGCGCGATAAAAGCAATATTACGTTCCATAGGGTTTATCCTTATATACCGCCGCGCGCTTTTATGGCCTCTGCCACACGCTCGGCATCATCAATTGCAGTCAGGCAAAGCGGCATCACAATGCGCCACCCAGCGCGTTTCACGGAACGCGCCCGCCAGCTTTCGCCCAGCGCCGTAGCCTTATCTATTAGAACAGGGGTAAATCTGATTACCATTGCGGTGGCAATGCCAAAAACATGGGTATTAACCCCAAGCTTTGCCAGCGGTGTCAGCAGCCATTCCACCACCGCGATCATATCGCTTAACTTTGTTGTCATCGTCACCAGATTAGCCAGTGAAACCAGTGTCAGCATACGCAGAATTATACGGAAACCCGCAGCAAGGTCATTTGTAATCAAGTGAAACCCTAGAATAATAGCACCGAATAGCGCGATAGGCCGCATCATCCAAACAGCATATCGTAATACACCTTTGCCAAGAAGCAGATGCAAAATAACTGTACCAGCCAAGAAACCGGCAAGCAGCCACAGGTTTTCCAACGGTACCAGCAAGGCGGAAAATACTGCCAAAGCCAGCAATTTCCAGCTAGCACGAATACCATGTGCAGGCGTTTTACGCGGAAGTGTCAGCGCCAGCATCACGACCCCCTAACCGCTTCATTTCACGGGTAAAGTCCTTCAAAACAGGACGTGCCTGACCATCACCGGCAATCATCCCGCCCTCAAACCAAAGCACACGGTCAAAGCCTGTCAAAACCTTCGGGTCATGGGTGATCAGGATGATTTGTAACGCTAACTGATCCAGCCAACGGTGTAATTGCATTGAGGTCGGAATGTCCAACCCCGCATAGGGTTCGTCCAGCACAATGGTTTTAGGCCCCATCGCCAGCACCGACATCAAACAGACCAGATGCCGCTGACCTTGTGACAGTGCGTGTGTATTGCGATCGGCCCAACCGGTACAGTGGTGTTTGGCTAAAACCTGCATGACTTTGCGCGCGGCACGATCACGCGACATCCCCATTTGCTGCAAACCAAAGGCCATTTCCTCGCTCACAGTCGGGAAAATAATCTGGTGATCGGGGTTCTGGAAGATAATCCCAACGGTTGAAACCGCTTTTTTGCGATCTTTGGCTACATCCACACCCGCAATCGAGACCTTGCCCACATCAGGTGCGATCAGCCCTGCCAAAAGCCGCGCAAAACTGGATTTACCCGATCCGTTACGCCCGACAACACCAATGCGCTGCTCTGGCAATTTTACAGAAACAGGCCCCAACACATGGCTACCTTGCGGGCGATATTCAACATTTTCGAAAATTACAGCCATGAAAGGGGGGCCCTACGTTTGTGCTTTGGCCTAACATCTTTTACTATGGTCGGACAAGTAAAGACCGCTTAAACGAAACATTGATAAGCACAGGAAGGCAGCCGCATGATCACCTTCAATAACAGCTTCGCCACCCTGCCAAAGGCGTTCTACACTAAACAATCCGCCGCCCCTGCCCCCGATCCCGCGTGGATTGCCGCCAACACTAGCTTGGCGGGTGAGCTGGGCATAGATGCGGATTTTCTAACCTCTGAGGCAGGGCTTGCCATGGTTTCAGGGCAAAAAATGCCCGACGGGGCCAATCCTTTGGCGATGGTTTACGCAGGCCACCAGTTCGGTGGCTGGTCAGCGCGCTTGGGCGATGGCCGGGCTTTGTTGTTGGGCGAGGTCGCAGGCTTTGATATCCAGCTTAAGGGTTCTGGTCGCACACCTTATTCACGCGGC
>DAOUQS010000048.1 GCA_030625465.1 Amylibacter sp.
GGCCCGACCTCTACCCATGCGGTTGCGAACGCGGCACTTACGTCAGGCGAAAAGCCGAAAAGCGATGTGACCGGCAAGGGGGACGTCTGATATGGTTGAAACCATCATTAATATTATCCTGTTTACGATGTTGGTGCTAACGGCGCTTGCCATCGTCCGGATCGACAGCCTGTTTGCAGCCGTTATGCTGTCGGGTGTCTTCAGTCTGCTGTCAGCCCTGCTGTTTGTCACGCTGGACGCGGTCGATGTGGCTTTCACCGAAGCGGCTGTGGGGGCGGGCATTTCCACGGTTTTGATGCTTATGACCATTGCGCTGACATCCAGAACGCAAAAAAAGGCCACCCGTTCGGGGATGGTTCCGTTTGTGGTTGTTGCGGTCACAGGGGGTGCACTTTTTTACGGCACGCTGGATATGCCCAATTTAGGCGACCCGAATGCACCTGCCCAGCTTCACGTTGCCCCGGAATATCTGGCGGGCAGCATAAAGGACATTGATGTGCCCAACGTGGTCACATCCGTTTTAGCCAGCTACCGTGGTTACGATACATTGGGCGAAACCGCCGTTGTATTTACTGCCGGCATCGGCGTTTTGCTATTACTTAGCGGGCTTGGCCGCAGACGCCGCAAAGATGAAGAAGGGGATGCATGATGCACCATCATCTTATCCTGCGTGTTGTTACGAAAATGCTGGTCGGCACTATTATACTGTTTGCCTTCTATGTGCAGTTTCACGGTGATTTTTCTCCGGGTGGTGGATTTCAGGCGGGTGTGATCATGGCCGTGGCCTTTATCCTGTACGGAATAGTCTTTGGTCTGAACAAGGCAGAAGAGGTTTTTCCACCATGGCTGGTTCATAAGCTGGCCGCCTTTGGTGTTCTGGTCTATGCGGGCACCGGTGTTGTCAGCCTGTTGCTTGGGTATAATTTTCTTGATTACAATGCGTTTAACCCCGGGCACCCCAGTCACGGGCAGCACTGGGGTATATTTGCGGTTGAGCTTGGCGTGGGTATCACAGTGACAGGTGTTATGGTTGCAATTTATTACGCATTCGCAGGGCGTCCGCCGCCGATAAACGACGAGGATTGGTGATGGAACGTCTTTTGGACTGGACCTTTGTGGTCGGGCATATGAATTACTGGCTGTTCATCGTTTTGATGATGACAGGCCTGTTTATTGTGGTTGCACGCGGCAACCTTGTAAAAAAAATCATCGGTCTGAATATATTCCAGGCAGCGGTATTCATGCTTTATATTTCCATTGGTAAAGTGACGGGTGGTACGGCCCCGATTTATCCGGTGGATATGCAGGGCCATATGCAGGTCGACCCGAGCATCATCTATTCCAACCCGCTACCGCATGTTTTGATCCTGACCGCGATTGTTGTGGGCATTGCCACCACCTCATTGGCATTGGCGCTGACCATTCGCATCCGTGAAGCATATGACACTATAGAAGAAGACGATATATTGAAAATTGAGCGTCACATGGCTGCTGAAGACAATAAAGAACACGGCGCTGCAATGGGCGGGCGGGCATAATGTCGGCCGTTGAAACCCAGCATGTCGCGCGCGATCTTATGGATCAGTTACCTGTCTTGCAGGTGGCGATCCCGCTGATCGCGGCCCCGCTGATCGTGTTCATCGGCAACCGTAAACTGGCCTGGGCAATCGCTTTTGCCGCCAGTGCCGCCGCCTTTGTGATTGCCTGCACTTTACTGTGGCAAGTCATCGACGGCAGTGTGATCTCGTATCATATCGGTGGCTGGGCACCGCCATTGGGTATTGAATACCGCATCGACGCACTTAGCGCGATGATCCTTATGCTGATTTCGGGGATAGGTACCATTGTGCTGCCTTATGCCTATGCCAGTGTGGCCGCAGAAATTCCAAAGAAACAACATACGTTGTTCTATGCTTTGTTTATGCTGTGCCTGACCGGGCTTTTGGGGATGGTTGCGACAGGTGACGCGTTCAATATCTTTGTGTTTCTGGAAATTTCATCCCTGTCCACATATGTGCTTGTCGCGATGGGTGCCCATAAAGACCCGCGTGCTTTAACCGCCGCCTATGACTATCTGATCATGGGGACAATCGGGGCGACGTTCTTTGTGATCGGGCTGGGTATGCTTTATATGGCCACGGGGACGCTGAATTTGGCTGACCTGGCAGAGCGTATTGCCGATCAGGGTATCAACCGCACGGTTCGGGCAGGCTTTGCCTTTGTTGTGGTGGGAATGGGCTTGAAGGTTGCGATGTACCCGTTGCACCACTGGTTGCCGAACGCGTACACATTTGCCCCTTCCGCCGTGACGACATTTCTGGCCGCAACCGCTACCAAGGCTGCGATCTATGTGATGCTGCGGTTCCTGTTTTCGGTGTTCAGCCCTGGGTTTCACTTCGAAGACTGGACGCTATATCTGATCTTCATTCCGTTTTCCCTGCTGGCAATGTTTGCCGCATCTTTTGTGGCGGTGTTCCAGACCAATCTGAAACGCATGCTGGCATTTTCCTCTATCGCGCAAATCGGCTATATGCTGCTGGGTATCGCGATGCTGAACGCCACTGGCCTGTCGGCGGCGGTCGTGCATATGGTGAACCACGGTATCAGCAAAGCGGCTTTGTTTATGGGTGTGGGTGCGATGGTGATGTATTCCGGCAGTGCGTTTTTTGATGACCTGAAGGGTCTGGGCCGCAAAATGCCGATAACGGGTGCGGTAATGGTTGCGGGCGGTCTTAGCCTGATCGGTGTGCCGGGCACAGCCGGGTTCATTTCAAAATGGATGCTGGTGCAGGCCGCGTTTGAAAACGGCTGGTGGATTATTGCTATCGCGATCATGCTGTCGTCCCTTCTGGCGGTGATCTATGTCTGGCGCATGTTCGAGGTGCTGTACCTTACGGCCCCGTCGGATGACTGCACCGCGACAGATCCACCGTTGCCGATGCTGGTCCCGATGCTGATACTGGCTGGTGCCTGTATCTGGTTCGGGTTTGATACGGAACTTACACTTGGTTCGGCACGCGTTGCCGCCGAGGGTTTACTGGCGGGTTCCGCCGGTATGATGCATTAGGGGCGCGGTCATGGACACATCAACAGCCCTGTACCTGACCATGCTGATCCCCATCGTTGCGATGGCCGGCAATATGGTATTTTCCGCCCGCGAAAACCTGCGTGACGGGATTACATTCCTATGTGCGACCCTGACATTCGTTTGCGTTCTGGTGATCTTGTGCAATGTCGGGAACGCCACCACTGGCCCTTATGAACTGTTCGAGGTTGTCTCGGGCCTAAGTATATCATTCCACGTTGAACCGCTTGGCTTGATGTTTGCAATGATCGGTTCCGGCCTGTGGATTATCACCCACATTTACGGCATCGGTTATATGCGCAGCAATAAAGAGCAACACCACGCAAGGTTCTTTGCTTGTTTCAGCATCGCTATTGCCGCCGTTATGGGCATCGCGTTTGCATCCAATATGTTCACGCTGTTTGTGTTCTACGAAATCCTGACGCTTTCGACCTATCCGCTGGTTGCCCATAAAGGCACGCCCGAAGCGGTCAGGGGCGCGCGGATTTATCTGGGCATCCTGATCGGCACATCCATCGCACTGCTGCTGACAGGTGTGATCTGGACATTTACCATTGCAGGCACGCTGGACTTTACCAAGGGCGGTATTCTGGAAGGCAAAATTGCCCCCACATTGCTGCCCGTCCTGCTGGGCCTATATGCTTTCGGGATCGGCAAAGCCGCCTTGATGCCGTTCCACCGCTGGCTGCCCGCCGCGATGGTAGCCCCCACACCGGTATCCGCTTTGCTACACGCGGTGGCGGTGGTCAAAGCAGGCGTGTTCACCATGCTTAAGGTCGGCATCTATATTTTCGGCATTGATTTTCTGGCTTCCACAGGCGCATCCGAATGGCTGATGTGGCTGGCGGCTTACACTATCATTGCGGCATCTGTTGTGGCGATGACCAAGGATAATCTGAAAGCGCGACTGGCCTATTCCACCGTGTCGCAACTGGCCTACATCACCCTTGGCATGGCGCTGGCCACATCTATGGGTGCGCTGGGCGGCGGGATGCATATCGCGATGCACGCGATGGGTAAAATCACCTTGTTTATGTGCGCAGGCTCGATTTATGTGGCTTACCACAAGACCGAGATCAGCCAGATGCAGGGCTTGGGCCGCATCATGCCGATCACATTCGGCGCCTTCCTGATCGGTGCATTGTCCATCATCGGCCTGCCACCCTTGGGTGGTTCATGGCCGAAGTTCCTGTTGATGATGGGGGCCGCTGATGCGGGTCATTTGACGATCATCGGTGTGCTGATGGTCAGCTCGTTGCTGAACATCGCCTATCTGCTGCCCATCGTCGGGCGCGGCTTTTTCCGACCTGCAACCGATACCAGACTGCCCAAGACATTTTCTGAGGCACCACTTCTGGTCTGGTTACCCCCCGCGATCACCGCCACCGGCTGTATCGTTTTGTTTTTCTACGCAGGAAGCATCCAAAACTTCTTAGCCCCGATTGTGGAGAGTACACCATGATGGATTATCAATCCGATACCCCCAAACAGGATGAGACCCAACAAGCTTATGCAAAACGGCTGGAAGCCGAAGGTCAGCGTGAGATATATATTCGCAAAGCCTTGCGGGAACATTGGGACCTGACCGTTGCAGAAACAATTCTGGTTTGCGCCGAATTACCCCAGGCGCGTCATCGCGAGTTGCAAGAACTGCGCAGCCGTTTTCCCATATTAAGCGAAAACCGGTTTGCCTGGAGAATATCCAGATCTTTGACACTTTCCAAGGAAGACGCACTTGTGTGGTCGCAAACAATTCTGGCAGCAGAAGGAAGCGCGTGATTATGGCACAAAAACCAAAAGACGATCCCGCCACATACCCTGCACTGGGGCGGATGCTGGGTTGGGTTGATAAGCCCGGTTCCGACAAGAAAATCGTCTGGGCACTGGTTGTCGCTTGTGCCATGGCACTGGCGATTGAATGGACTTTCACGCCGCACGGAACTTTTCAGGTTGAATATATCCGTGGGTTTTATGCCGCCTATGGCTTCGTGATGTTCACGGGACTAATCTTGGTTGCCAAGGCCCTGCGCTATTTTATCAAACGCCCCGAAGATTACTACGGCGATAAAGCTATAGATACCGAAGAATATCCCGCAGACCAGCTGGATATACGGGAGTATACGGATGTTTGATGTGATCCCCACCGCTTTCATATTCTTTGCCGCAGCCGCCATTTTACTGGCCCTGCCCAAAGGCCCCGCACGCGGATTGTTGCTGCTGATCACCCCGATCATTGCAGGTGTGCAAGTCTGGAACGCAGGCTTTGGCAACTTCGTGCAGGTTGGTTTTTTCGGGTTCGAACTGGAACTGATGCGCATCGACGGGTTAAGCCGTATCTTCACGATGGTGTTCTGCCTAGCGGCCTTTCTGGGCAACCTATACGCGTGGCATGTGCGCGACACCGTACAACAGGTCGCGGCCCTACTATACGCAGGTTCCGCCATAGGGGCGGTGCTGGCGGGTGATATGATCACACTGTTTTTCTATTGGGAAGGTACCGCGATTGCGTCCGTCTTCCTGATCTGGGCACGGCGCACCGAAGGCGCCTATAACACCGGTATGCGCTACCTGATCATACAAGTAGCGTCTGGCGTGGTGCTGATTGCGGGGGTGGCGTTATTCTACCGCGAAACAGGTTCCATCGCGTTTGAGCGTATGACCCTTGGCAGCCCCGGAACATGGCTGATCTTTATGTCGTTCGGCGTCAAATGCGCCTTTCCGTTACTGCACAACTGGTTGCAGGATAGCTATCCTGCGGCCACGGTCACAGGCACTGTTATTCTGTCAGCATTTACCACTAAACTGGCAGTTTATGCGCTGGCACGTGGTTTCGCAGGAACCGAGATTCTGATCTATATCGGCACCGTAATGACCCTGTTCCCGATCTTCTTTGCCGAGATCGAAAACGACTTGCGCCGCGTGCTGGCCTATTCCCTGAACAACCAGCTGGGCTTTATGGTTGTCGGCATCGGCATCGGCACCGAAATGGCCCTGAACGGCACCGCATCACACGCGTTTGCCCACATCCTTTATAAATCGCTATTGTTCATGTCAGTGGGGGCGGTGCTGTTTCGCACCGGCACCTCGAAAGCGTCCGAACTTGGCGGGCTATACCGCACCATGCCCAAGACCGCGATTTTCTGTCTTGTGGGTGCGGCGTCGATCTCCGCTTTCCCGCTGTTTTCAGGCTTCGTGACCAAATCGCTGACCCTGTCAGCCGTGGCCGAAGAACACCGCCTGATCATCTGGCTTTGTCTGGTGTTTGCATCCGCTGGCGTGCTTTCGCACTCTGGCATCAAAATCCCGTTCTTCGCATTCTTTGCGCACGATAGCGGCAAACGCCCGAAAGAGGCTCCGACCCATATGTTATGGGCGATGGGGATCACCGCGTTTTTATGCATCGCCATCGGGATCTATCCCGCACCCCTATACGCCATCCTACCGTTTGAAGTGCAAGACGCGCACCCTTACACAACGGGCCACGTCACCAGCCAGTTGCAACTGCTGCTGTTCGCGTTACTGGCGTTCACATTCCTATACCGCAAAGGCATCCATCCACCTGAAATCCGCGCGGTCAATGTGGACACCGACTGGACCTACCGCAAGGCAGGCCCGGCTGTGATCTATTGGCTGGCATGGGTGGTTGGGTCTATCTACAACGGCATCATTGGCCTACTGGCCAAAACCACCACGCGTACCATAAGACGTCTGCATAATTCCCACGGGCCAGAGGGCCGCATGGCGCGCAACTGGCCGACAGGTGCGATGGTACTGGCAATAGCGGTGCTGTTGGGGGCGACGTTGCTGGTGAATTTTTTGATTTAGGCGATGTAAGCCGCCCAAGCCAACCCTGCGATCACTGATCCAACAATGCCGATGGTGATGTAGGCCACAAACACTCGGGGTTTGACCAAGGCCCAGACTGCAATGGCGGCGGGGATGCAGCTAACGCCGCCGGCCATCATGAAACTCATCGCGGCCCCTTGTGACATGCCTTGTTCGATCAGACCCTGCACCAACGGTGCTGCGGCGTAGCCGTTCAGGTAGGCAGGTGCGCCGACCAGTGCGCCTAGGATGATAGTGCCGATCCCGTCACCGCCCAGAAAGCCCGCGATCCAGTCGGCGGGGACAAAGCGGATCATCAGGCTTTCCAGCATATAGGCCAGTGTCAGCCATTTCAGCAGGAACAAGCCGTTTTCCACGGCTACATCGCGGAAGGTTTTCAGCCGTTTGCTTTCGCCCCAGAACTTCCAGACAGGTTTGCCTGACAAGGGGTCAGAGCCGCAGGTGTTGCAAGCAGAGCCGCTTATGGCTTTAAGCGGGTCGGCAAATAATGCGGTGCGGCTGAACATTTTAACGGTAAACCCGCCCATCAAGCCGAAGCCCACAGCGGCAATGGTTTTGGCTATGGCAAACTCGAACCCCAAGGTGCCAGAGGTGATTAAAAACATCGGCGGGTCCATAATTGGCGAGGCCAGCCAGAACGCCATGACGGCGGACAGGGGCGTGCCCATGGCCAGCAAAGCGGCGACAAAGGGGATAACCTCGCACGAACAAAACGGCAGCAAGCCACCGACCATGGATGCCAGAACGATCATCCGTATTTCGTTGCCCTTAAAGGCCTCGGATACGATGGATTCCGCCCCCGTCGCGCGCAAATAGGCGATTAATAACACCGCGAATGTGATGAAAACCCCGGTGCTTAGAATATTTTGCGCGGTAAAGCGCAAGGTCGGGATCAGATCATTTGGGGCCAGTATGGCTACAAGGGCCAGAATACCGGCCATTGTCAGCCAGACCTTATCAAGTCGCAGCCAAGCTTTTCTTCCGTGCGCATACAATGATAAATCAGCCATGATCATGTCCTTCGTCTGTATCCGCACAGCAATTATGCAGCAGGAATTTCGACAGGGCCTCGGCCATGTCATAAGATACCGCAGCGCAGATAATCGAGCGGCCCTGTTTGGCTTGCACGACCAGACCCGCAGCGGTTAGAAACTTCAGGTGATGTGTCAGGGTTGATCCCGTCACCCCTGATCGTTCACCAAGTTCGCCCATCGACAAGCCGTCGGGGCCAGCACGTACAAGGATCTGCAACACACCAAGGCGTTGCTCTGACCCCAATGCGGCAAAGGCGGTGGCAGCGTGTTCAAGCGATAGGGCGGTATCTTCGAATCTTTTCATATTTCGATAATTATAGAAATATAGAAATAAAACAAGGGTTATTTCGATGATTGTCGAAATATAAGGAAGCTCGTGAATTTATTGATCAATATCAAAGCATAGAAGCCGGAATAATCCTATACTCACACAAGGATAATGGAAGGAAGATCAATGATAAAAGCAAGCATTACAGCAATATTGACGTCACTTTGTGTTTTTCCGGCATTGGCAGGAGATGTGGAAACAGGGCAGGGTCTTTTTCTGGATCACTGTGCGGTTTGTCATGGTATCGGCGCGCTGGGTGACGGGCCAATGGCCCCGGCACTGATGATAAAACCAGTAAATTTAGCACGGTTAACAAGCGAAAATAGTGGCAGTTTTCCATTGGTCCGTGTTGTTAAACGTATTGACGGGCGTGAAGGGCTGATCTCTCATGGTAGTCCGATGCCGGTTTACGGCCATTTCTTCGAGGGCCAAGACGTGATGCTGAAAACCGAAGCAGGGCAGCCCGTTTTGACCAGCCAGCCCGTCGATGATCTGGTGGCATGGATTAAAAGCATTCAGGAATAAGGGGAAACGGCTACGGGTTATTGGCCGCGCAGTATCTGCCCTAACTTAGGGATTGATCCGCTTTGCCTATGTGTTGCCTGTCGAATGTCTTCGGCTTTATTCTGGCCTACAAGTGCGGTGGCTTTCAACGACAACCGCTTCCTTATATCCGCGTGGCTTGCTGGTTGTGCCAGATCATAGTTGCACCGAATTTCGGTGCCGTCGACAAGCGTGACATAAACCTCTGATGCCATTTCACTGATGGCCGCATCAGGCGTGACCGTGATCTGCTTGCGCAACGCCTGAATATGGCTGTCGCGTGCCAGTGCATCGGTATAGGTATCCAGTTTGCCTGTGTCATAGCCGGACAGCAGTAGTGCCGCCGTATGGCTGTAGCTGAATTTGGTTTCCAATGCGGTCGTTGGCTGCGTGATATTGCACACGGTCATCCAGCGTGGATTGGTGCGGATATTCACGCACTGCAACTGGTCAGGCGCAAAGCGGGCTTTGCGCAAGGCTTCCAGTGACGCATGAAGCCCATGACAGCATGCATGGTATTTGTGGCTTACATCTTCCAGCAGATAGGTTGATCCAAGGTTGGCGATAGCCGCTTCAGTATTTTGTTCACCGTGATGGGTTTCGGCAAATCCGCTTTGACCGGAAAGTGCGGATGGATTGGATGTTACACCGCTTTTTGCCAGCAGAACCGTTTCCACCGCATTCGCCGCTGCCAGTCCTGCATTCATTGGTTTGCCCATTGTACCGAACTGCGATTTCAACCCTGACGCACGCGCCGAAACCAAGCCCAGCGCATGGGCGGTTTTTGCCGCGTCCAGCCCAAGCAGCCGTGCGGCGGCCAATGTGGCCCCGAAGGCACCAGAGGTGCCGGTCTGGTGATACCCGACTTGGTAATGTTCCCGCCCCAGCCAGATACCAATGCGGCAGGCGGTTTCAAATCCGATAGCAGCTGCTTCCAGAAAGGATTGCATCGATATGTCATCGGTTTCGGCAAGGGCCAAAAGCGTTGGAAAAATCACAGTGCCTGGATGCCCGATATAGGCAAAATGCGTGTCGTCATAATCCAGTGCATGGGATGTGGTGCCGTTAATCAAAGCGGCCAAGCGGCAATTTGTTTTCTGCGCGGTGCCAAACAGGCTGGCTTGCGGTGCGCCACCTGCATCTTGTGCATATTGGCGCAGCTTTTGCGAAACAGGTTCATCGACGCCTGCCAAACCCACAGCCATCCAATC
>DAOUQS010000131.1 GCA_030625465.1 Amylibacter sp.
TCTGGATATCCTAGGGGCGGCCGCAGCCCCCGGTGCATTGTTTGCAATTGGCGCGTCCTTGGCGGGCAAATCTGCGGGACAAGTCAAAGTTGCAAGCTGGTTGTCGTTTTGCAAGCTGGCATTACACCCCGCAGCCGTCGCATTTTTCGCGCTCTACATTTTTGATGTTGAACCCTATGCCGCGGGTGTGATGATAGCACTTGCAGCCCTGCCCGTTGCCGGCAACGTTTACATTATAGCGCAGCATTATAATGTGGCCCCGCAACGCGCGTCAGCCGCCATTTTGTTTTCAACGGTCATCAGCATCATCACTCTGACCATAATATTGAAATATGTTATGCTCTTTTGATCCGGCAGCAAGGATCAAAAGACTGCATGGGCCGCGCACCTTATTTCATATGCACACGCCAACCCTGTCCGCGTCTCTTGATATGTGAAAAAGGCTAAATATATATGTTGTATGGAAACCTTGGAAAGGAATGCGCCTATGTTTACGAAACTGAAAATGTTTAGCGCCGCTCTTCTGATCGGGTTAACCGCAACAAGTGCGGCCAACGCGGATGCGGTGAAAGATACATTTGATAAGTACGTCACAGGAGTGTTTACCGATAAAATTCCAATATCCACCTGGAAAGAGATGTCAGAGGCCGGTGACATCGAAGCCACCAATGTGCTGGGTCTGATATATGACCGGGGCGAGCTGGGCATCTGGGAACCGGCAACCGCGCATAAATATTTCATGAAAACCGCCACACAGGGTAATGCGTTTGGCCAGTATTATGTGTCCAGGAACTACACCATCAGCTACGCCGTCGAAAGTAATCCGGTGTTAGCCAGTATGTGGATGGCGATATCGGCGATGAACGGTGATGAACGCGCCATAGTAGAAAATGCAGCCATGATCGCAAAACATGCCGATGATCCTGGCTATCAGAAAACCATCAATGCTCTGGTCGCCAAATGTGTTGCGTCAAATTACACAGATTGCGGGTCCTGATTAATACGCTTCGTTGTACGCAACCCGGACATCAAATCTTGGCGTCACCGCAACGATGTTGGAAAATGTTTTCGCGGTCAGGTTTCCCCATGAATGTATCGGAACAAACGGTACACTTGTCTGTATCAGGACAATCGTCTCGCCGTTACTGAGGTTGGGAATATATGCCAGCGGGATTTGGGTTGCATCTATCATGCCGGCGCTACCGTTTCCATTGCGTGACCATTCAATTTCCAATGCATCGCCCCACATGCGAATACTGGAAATCACAATAGAAGAGCTTTCACCGTCGGCATCAACAATCGATTCAAAAATAGTGCCCACATTGCCGATGAAAGTGGGACCCACCTCAACCTGGCGGGAAATCAGATCAACCGCGGTATAGGTGGCTTTCGACGCGCGCAGATAGGTCTTGAACGCATCAAAGAACGAGTTGCTGCCAACAATCCAAAGAATCATCAGCGGCATCAGTATGATCACTTCAAGTGTTATCACACCACGTTCATTACGTTTGAAATTACCTAACAGTTTTTTCAATAGGGTCATTATAATGGCTCCACGACATAAGCTGAGTCTGCAATCAGTCGGATCCCGCCCGAAGCATCAACGGAAAAAATACCGCTCAGGGCGCTGGGGAAATAACGGTCAACAACCAGACAGGCACGGATATAAACAATATCGTTCGGCTCGCCTGTTGAAAATGACGTTGCAGGTGAACTTGCTGTATCGCGATCCACACAGGCCACATCGGAAGGCGTGAACGTCAGGCTGGTATCAATCGGTATCATTTCCACATGAAGGCTGTCTTCACAATTCGAGATCAATCCGGCAATATTGCAAACCTCCGCTTTAAAGTAGGTCACCCCTGGATCACCATCGGCAATACCGGTCAGACGAACCTCGCGCACGACACGGTCCAGCGCATTTTCCAGAACGACATATTTCGTCATCAAAAGACCGGCGTCAAAAGTTGCCACGATCATTGCAAACACAAACGGGAATGCAATCACAAATTCAAGTGTCGCAACACCGTCTTCATTACGTGAAAACTGTTTTATGCGCCTTAATAATTTCCCCATGACATCCTCACTGCATAAATTACATATTACGGATTCGTAACCAGACTAATCTGCGCTACCCGAATGGTTTAATTTAGGCAGTATCAGGGCATTATTCGTATTTTTTGTGGTGGAACTTTGTCATAAATGACTAATTTGATTATTTGGCGATAGCATCAATAACGGGACGCAATAGCATGATAGTAAACAAATATAGCATGTATAAAGCGAAATAAAGTCCGTAAATAAGGCATAATGGGCACAATTTTACGGTGCTATTTGGAAACAATCACATGAAATTGCACTGACAGTTAAGCCTTAAGGCGTAATTGATTGATTAATTGTAATAAAACTTAAATCAGTTCAACATTGTGAACTTTTTCCTGCATCAAAAGCAATAGTTTATCCGACATCTCTTTGGTTTGTGCCGGGCTGATAGCGCCGCCAACGCCCAGATATTTACCGATCCGCCAATATAATCCGGGGGACCATTTGCGTGCCGAGGACTGGTGCAGCCGGATCAAAAACCCGTTGGACGGCTTGAAAGAAAACCAGCTGCGGTCAATGCGATCAATATTGGACAGGCTGCAAATAAGCTCGCCCCTGTCATCAAACAGACCTTCACGTTTCAAGATCAGGGCGGCATTGGCAAAGCGGAAATTGGCTTGCGCCTGCCACAAAAATACCACCCCCAAAATGAACAGCACAAGCCGAAGAACAATCGATTGCGCGGTGCCACCGATTGCAAAGTTCAACATCACAAGTGCCGCCAGACACAAGATAACCACACCGAACAAACGACGCGCGATTGACGGCTGTATTTTGATAATAACGTCTGACATATGGTGCGGGCCGATCTTGATAGGTTACCGGCACAATTAACCCCGCGTAAAAGCCAAACACAAGCCAAGACTGCACATCACAACCTTATGTGTGACCGACAAATGCCCGAACAGTCACATAGTGCAGGCAATCACAGTGCAGGCGGGCGATCGGATTTGTGGTTTTTATGATTTATGGTAAGCTTAAACAAGACCCGCTACATGGCAGCCCTTTAACGATGAATGGCCATGAAAAATCTGAACAGGCCGTAGATAATACATCAAGCCGGCGCATTAATAAGGAGCCATCTTATGGAAAACATCGAGAAAATTGTAGCGGACCACTACACAATCGGCAATCTGGGCGAGAATATAGATAACGGGTTGATCGCCTCGGGTGCGGATATGGATAATCTGACCATCGAGGACCTATCTGTGGTCGACGAATTTCACATCGGCGGGCGCGCGGCCACGGACTATCTGATTGAAAAGATGAACCTTTCGGGAAACGAACATGTTCTGGATGTGGGTGCGGGTATCGGTGGGGCGGCAAGGGTCATCGCATCGCAAACCGGCTGCCATGTTACCGGCATTGATCTGACGCCCGAATATGTTGCCGTGGCACAAAACCTGACGACATTGACCCGCCTTGAAGACAAGGTTGATTTTAAAACCGCCAGCGCACTGGACATGCCGTACGACGATGAAACCTTCGACGCCGCCGTTACCATCCATGTTGCCATGAATATCGCCGACCGCGATGGCCTGTATAAAGAGATTGCGCGCGTGTTGAAAAAAGGTGCGCAACTTTGCATCTACGATGTGATGAAAAAGGGCGATGCACCGTTGGAATTCCCGGTGCCATGGGCCGAAAACCAGATATCCAGCCACCTGCGATCCGCAAAACAAGTGGTTGCCCACTTGCAGGATGCAGGCTTTGTGGTTGGTGATGTCGAAGACCGTACCGATTTCGCTTTTGCATACTTTGATCGGCGCATCGCGGCCGCGACAGGGAAGCCTGCACCATTGGGGCCGCATATAATCATGGGGCCGTCGGCAAAGCAGAAGTTCATCAATGTCAGGGCTAATCTGGATGCCGGGCGCATTGCACCCACTTTAATTATGGCCACCCGAAAATAGCGGGCATCAGGCCACTTAAATCAGATCAAGCCAGTACAACAGGCCGATCAATCCTGCGGCAAACAACAGCAGGCGTGCTGCGAACTCTGCCAGTAAAAGTGCGCGCGAACGTGTCTTGTCGCGTTCGATATCCACACCGTCAAGCTTGACCAAACAGGATCTGCGAATGGCCTCGACCCGGTTCATATCCACCTGACCGCGCCGTTTGGGGTGTTTTATCCGTTCCTGCGCATCGAAAAGATAGTGCAGGTCCTGTTCAATACCCGCCGGAAGTTTTCCATGCAGCGTTTCAAGCAACCACGGCAGGCTTTTATGTTTATAACCGAATTTCTTGCCAATACGTTTGCCAATATCGGACTGCACAGATTCTATTGTTGCTTGCGCCATAAACATCCCCCCCAAGGATCAGGACTTGTCCCGCTTGTTCAAAGCAGGCTTTTTCAGATCCTTGCGGAACCGGCCTTCCTGGTGCTTGTTCAGCTTGGTTACTTTCTTTTCTTTCTTATCGCGATACGGATTTTTGTCCGATTGCGAACGGATGAACAGACGGATCGGCGTGCCGGGCATATCAAAGCCCTCGCGCAATCCGTTAACCAGATAGCGTTCATAGCTGACGGGCAGCAAATCGGGGTGCGAACACATCGCGACAAAGGTCGGCGGACGGGTTTTCACCTGCGTCATATAGCGAATGCGAATGCGGCGGCCACCCGGTGCGGGCGGCGGGTGCATTTCCAGCATGCCAGCCAGCCAGCGGTTCAGTTTCGACGTGCTGACACGACGGTTCCATATCTCATGCGCGCCCATGATCGCTTTTTGCAAACGGTCAAGCCCCCTGCCGGTTTTGGCGGAAACCGTAACCAATGGCGCACCGCGCAATTGTGGTAAAAGACGCGTGAATTTTTCACGGATGTCTTTCAGCTTTTCCTGCTTTTCGTTTTCAACGTCCCACTTGTTCACCGCAACCACCACCGCACGGCCTTCGCGTTCGGCCAAATCGGCAATCCGCAAATCCTGTTGTTCAAACGGGATTTCCGCGTCCAGCAGAACCACCACAACTTCGGAAAATTTCACTGCGCGCAAACCATCCGATACAGACAGCTTTTCCAGCTTGGCCTGCACCTTGGCTTTTTTACGAATACCTGCAGTATCCCAGATACGGACCGGCACATCGTCCCAGTTGAAGTTTATCGAGATCGCATCACGGGTAATTCCGGCTTCCGGCCCGGTCAGCAAGCGGTCTTCTTGTAAAATCTGGTTAATCAGCGTGGATTTGCCCGCATTGGGCCGTCCGATAACGGCGACTTGCAAAGGTTTCTCTTTCGAGATGACCCGTTCCCCCCCGCCGCCTTCTTCGTCAATATCAACGCTGGTTTCAGCTTCAATCTGGCGATCTTTGAATTCATCTGCAATCGGGCGCAACACATGGCCCAACTCGTCAATACCCTCACCATGTTCGGCTGACAGCTGTACTGGTTCACCAAGACCCAGTGAAAACGCGTCATAGTAACCCGCCTCTCCCGCACGTCCTTCGGCCTTATTGGCCACCAGAATAACGCGGGCGGATTTTTTGCGCAGGATTTGGGCGAACACACGGTCAGCCGGTAAAACCCCGTCACGCGCATCAATCATAAACAGACAGACATCCGCCATATCAACCGCACGTTCGGTCAGGGCACGCATCCGGCCCTGTAGACTTTCATCCGTGGCCTCTTCCAAACCAGCGGTATCAATCACGGTAAAGCGCACGTCGGCAATGCGCGCATCACCTTCACGCAGGTCGCGCGTCACGCCCGGTTGATCATCGACCAACGCAAGCCGGCGACCGACCAAACGGTTGAACAGTGTTGATTTGCCCACGTTCGGGCGTCCTACAATAGCGAGTGTAAAGCTCATGGGTCCAGTCTTTCATCTCTGAAAGCCACCCCTTACAGGGCTATTGACCTATTTGAAAGCTTGGATTTGACCATT
>DAOUQS010000390.1 GCA_030625465.1 Amylibacter sp.
GGTTATGCTTAAAGCGCGTCGGTCAATTCCGGCACCGCGTCAAACAAATCAGCAACCAGACCGTAGTCGGCAACCTGAAAAATAGGTGCTTCTTCGTCTTTGTTGATCGCGACAATAACCTTACTGTCCTTCATGCCTGCCAAGTGCTGGATTGCACCGGAAATACCGCAAGCGATATAAAGATCAGGGGCGACCACCTTACCTGTCTGGCCAACTTGCCAGTCGTTCGGGGCGTAACCACTGTCCACAGCGGCGCGTGATGCGCCAACGGCGGCATTCAATTTGTCAGCCAAAGCTTCGATGATCGCGAAGTTTTCTTCCGACCCAACGCCGCGTCCACCGGACACAACGATTTTCGCTGATGTCAGTTCAGGACGATCAGAGGTTTGCACCTTGTCTTCAACCCATGTCGACAGACCGGGGTCTGCGGCAGCAGAGGCGGCATCTACTGATGCTGAACCGGTTTCGGCAGCGGCATCAAAACCTGCAGTACGGATCGACACGACTTTTTTGCCGTCGGATGATTTTACCGTCTGGATCGCGTTGCCCGCATAGATCGGACGTTCAAACGTGTCGGCATCCACAACAGCGGTGATGTCGGAAATGACCATCACGTCCAGCAAAGCGGCCACGCGTGGCAGGATATTTTTGGCGTGTGATGTGGCCGGGGCCACGATGTGATCGTAGCCAGTTGCAAGTGACACAATCAAATCCGCCACAGGTTCGGCCAAGCCGTTGCCATAAGCAGCAGCATCGGCGCAAAGAACTTTGGCAACACCGTCCAAAGCGGCGGCGGCTTTTGCCGCGTCGCCACAATTGGCGGATGCGCAAAGCACAGTGATTTCGCCAAGCGCTTTTGCCGCCGTTACGGCTTTGCCGGTTTGGTCCAGTGAAATTTCACCGGCAACAATTTCAGCTAATAGAAGAACAGCCATTAGATAACCCCCGCTTCGTCTTTGAGTTTCGCGACCAGTTCAGCCACATCCGCCACGATCACGCCTGCGGTGCGTTCAGTTGGTTCGGTTGTGCTGACTATTTCCAAGCGCGGGGATACATCCACACCGTAATCGGCGGGTGTTTTCATATCCATCTGCTTTCTCTTGGCCTTCATGATGTTTGGCAAAGACGCATAACGCGGCTCGTTCAAGCGCAGATCAACGGAAACAATGGCCGGCATCTTGGCCTTGATAGTTTGCAAACCACCGTCAACCTCACGCGTTACAACCGCATGGTCGCCGTCAATGGATAGCTCGGACGCAAACGTGCCTTGTGACCAACCCAGAAGGGCTGCCAGCATCTGGCCGGTTGCGTTCATGTCATTGTCGATCGCCTGTTTACCGCAAAGCACCAAGCCGGGCTGTTCTTCGTCGATCACGGCTTTCAGCAGTTTTGCCACTGCCAAAGGCTCGATGTCGGTGTGAACATCGTCCACTGCCTCGATCAGAATGGCGCGGTCCGCACCCATTGCCAAAGCTGTGCGTAAAGTTTCCTGTGACTGCTTCACACCGATAGATACGGCGATGATTTCATCG
>DAOUQS010000320.1 GCA_030625465.1 Amylibacter sp.
CGCGTGATGTTCCAGCAAGGTGTTTTCATATTGCAAAGCGGCCAACGCATCTGCCGCCTGCGCCTTGACCACATCCACCTCGCTTTGTGCAACAACCAGATCGGCGGCGGCTACTTCAACATCCCGTTGCGCCTCTTCCGAGGTTTGGGCCGAGATTGTGCCACGGCTTACAAGTTCCTGCTGGCGTTCATTGGCGGCTTTTCGTTGTGCCAGCACGGCACGCGCACGTTCAACACTGGCATCCGCTTTGCGAATTGATGCCTTTGCCGCCGCGACCGCAGCCTTGGCGCGCGCCACCCGCGCCTGTTGTTCAGCGGGGTGCAGGCGGGCCAGAACCTGACCCTTGGCAACCGTATCACCACTATCGACCAGCAGGTCTGTCAGGGCCGCACCCACCTCGAACCCGACCTTGGAAACGATCCGCGCTTCAATGGTGCCCAATCCGTAAACCCGCACGGGCACGTTTTGTTCAATGCTTGCGACCGGCACTTTGATGGGGCGTTCTGTCAAAAAGAAATATCCGAAAATACCGGCGGCCAGAACTGCCGTTATTACCAGAATACTGCGTGTGGTAGGGCGGGTCATAATACTTGCTCCGATAGTTTATTATCGCTGAAAAGTTTAATCTGTGTCGCCAACAGGCGTTTGCCTTCGTCCCCCAGTGAAAACGCTTTGCCGCTTAGCGACCAACGGATCGCAAGCCCCTGAAGAAGCGAGACCAAAAGGAATGCACCATCTTTAGGGGCTAGATCAGTGCGGAAAATTCCGGCTTCCTGCCCCTTGGCCAAGTCCGTGGCAAGATGCGTTGTCAGCTGTGTCATCAGGGCCAGAACCGATTGGCGCAGGTTATCATTTTCCACATGCAACTCGCGGGAAAACAGGATTGCGGGGATCGCGGGGCGGGCCTCTATCTGGCTTAACTGCACAAGAATTAGCCCCGTCACGCGGTCTTTGGGGGCGGTATTGTTTTGCATCACTTCGGCCCATGCGGATGTCATTTTATCAGTGATTTCCTTTGCCACCGCAGCCCATAAAGCCTGCTTGGTTGGGAAGTGCCGAAAGATCGCAGGCTGGGTCAACCCAACCGCATCGGCCACCGCCTTTGTGGTCAGACGGTCTGGCCCCAATTCGTCGGCCAAACGCAGCATTGTCGAAACAATTTCGGTTTTGCGGTGATCTGCTGATTTGCGGACAATCATGGGGTGCCTTTAGTTAGTTATCGATCACTAACTAAATTGAGTCAGCAAAAGAGTCAACGACAAAAGGCCCAAAGCAATGCTTGGGCCTTTTGCGAATTTACGTCTTTACATATTTATGTGTTCTGGCGGTTCTCAATCAGGTCTTCAACCACTTCAGGATCAGCCAATGTTGATGTGTCGCCCAAGGAGCCATAATCATTTTCAGCAATCTTGCGCAAAATGCGGCGCATGATTTTGCCTGAACGGGTTTTCGGCAAGCCGGGCGCCCATTGCATCAGATCAGGTGAGGCGATCGGGCCGATTTCCTTGCGTACCCAATTGCGCAGCTCGATCTTCAATTCATCCGACGATGTAACCCCGATGTTCAAAGTGACATAACAATAGATGCCCTGCCCCTTCACCTCATGCGGGTATCCGACCACAGCCGCTTCGGCCACGCTTGGATGCGCCACAAGCGCACTTTCAATTTCAGCCGTACCCATACGGTGGCCAGATACGTTCAGCACATCGTCCACACGACCGGTAATCCAGTAATACCCATCCGCATCACGGCGGCAGCCGTCTTCGGTGAAGTAGTAGCCTTTGTACTGCTGGAAATAGGTTTTGATGAAACGCGCGTGGTCGCCATAAACCGTGCGCATCTGCCCCGGCCAGCTTTCTTTGATCGCCAATACACCGGATGCTTCGGTGGTTTCAATTTCAGCACCTGTTTGCGGGTCCAGGATTGCGGGTTGAATGCCAAAGAACGGTTTGGTCGCCGATCCCGGTTTGGTCGCAATTGCACCCGGTAGCGGGGTCAGCATATGGCCGCCGGTTTCAGTTTGCCACCATGTGTCGACGATGGGCACAGTGCCCTTGCCGACAACCTGATTATACCAGTTCCAAGCCTCGGGGTTGATCGGTTCACCCACCGTGCCCAGCACTTTCAATGCAGACAGGTCGCACTTATTCACTGGTGCGTCACCCAAAGCCATCAAGGAA
>DAOUQS010000430.1 GCA_030625465.1 Amylibacter sp.
CCTGAATTCAACACATAAGTGCAACGCTCACCCCTGTATGCACTTCGTACGGCGTCTTCCAGCCCAAGCGCTTGCGCGGGCGTAGATTGATCCTCGCTACTGTCCGATTGACGGCTTCGACGGTCAGCTTGCTGAAGTCGCTGCCCTTGGGGAAATACTGGCGGAGCAGACCGTTGGTGTTTTCATTGGTGCCACGTTGCCAGGATGAATAGGGGTCTGCAAAAAAGACCTGGCACTGGCTCCGTAGCGCGATGCGTTCATGCCCGGCAAACTCCCTTCCGTTATCCAGCGTCAGCGTGTGAGCGGCATGGCCCTGAAGCATCAGATTGATCGCCCGCGTTACCTGCCGGCGCGTTCTGCGCTTGACCGGATAGGCGCTCAGATAGCCGCTTTTGCGATCAACCAGGGTCACCAGGTTACCGCCCAGTCCATGTACCGTATCGCCCTCCCAGTCCCCCAGGCGCTCGCGGCTTTCGACCTCGGCTGGGCGTTCACTGATTGACACGCGATTACGCAGCTGCCCGCGCCGATCGTGGCTTCCATAGCGTTTCCGGTAGCGCTTTCGGCGATGTCGCAGATAGGTATAAAGCTCACCACCGGCGCGCTGTTCGGCGGCAATGAACCGATAAATCCACTCATGGCTGACCGCCCGGCTTGGCTGCTCCTGCTTCAACCGCTGGGCGATCTGCTCCGGACTCATGCCATGCTTGAGCCACACCGGGAGATGATGGCTGAGCCATGTCGCCGGCTTGCAAAACTTGCGCGCACCCGCTCGACGAGCATCACTTTCATGGGCCGCAGAAACAGCCTTGTAGATATTCTGGGTGCTGTTGCGGCGAACCTCGCGACTGATCGTCGAGGGATGCACGCCGACCCGCTTTGCAATGCTCGCCTGGCTCTCTGCGGCGCTCAAGCCAGCCTCAATCTGGTAACGTTGTCCCTGAGTCAGCTGCCGGTAATGCGTAGTCATCTGCGCTTGAATCCTTCGGTGTGAGAGCCTGGATTCTACCGGTGGCTGGCTCTCTGCCTCTCGTTTCAAGCGTTGCGCTTATTCTATGAATTCAGG
>DAOUQS010000176.1 GCA_030625465.1 Amylibacter sp.
CGTCCCATCCGTTGGAAGACACGAACAGAACTTCGGCGGGCTGGCATGAAAACCGGTTGCAGACCATTTGGTAAACGCTGGGGTCGGGCTTGAAAATTCCGACATCCTGAACACTTAGAACCGCATCGAAATGCGCTTTCAATCCTGCGGATTTAACAGCACCGCTTAGCATATCGGGCGATCCGTTTGACAAGATCGCGGTTTGTAATCCCGCCGCTTTTAGGTCTTGCAACATTTGCGGCACTTCTGCGTAGGCTTCAAGTTCCCAGTAAAGTGCCAGCAGGCGTTCGCGCAGGCCAGTGTCGTCAGACAGGTTGCTTGCATCTAGTGCATAATCCAGACCGTTTCGGGTGACTTCCCAGAAATCCGTATGGGCATCCATCATGGCGCGCAGCCAAGTGTATTGCAGTTGTTTCAGCCGCCAGTCGGTTGCAACTTTTACCCAGACTTTTGCAAAAACCTCGCGGCCCGGTTCAGCGGCGGCGCGGCGGGCGGCGGCGGCAACATCGAACAATGTGCCGTAAGCATCGAAAACGCATGTGGTTATTGCCATGTGTAAGACTCCTTTTACGGAACCTTACACATGGAAAATATTATTGGAATTCAAAAATCAGATGTTTTCGGTCTGGGCCATGCCAAGTACGTGATAGCCGCCATCAACACGGATAATCTCACCCGTGGTGCAGGCGCCGTAATCGGATGCCAGATACACGGCTGTGCCGCCGACGCTTTCCAACGTGGCATTGGCCCGCATGGGCGCGTTGGTTTCTGCGACGCGAAAAGTTCTGCGTGCGCCGCCAATGGCAGCACCGGCTAGGGTGCGCATTGGGCCGGGGCTGATTGCGTTGACGCGGATGCCTTCGGGGCCAAGGTCATTGGCCAGATAGCGCACGGCACTTTCAAGTGCGGCTTTTGCAACGCCCATGACATTGTAGAACGGTGTTACACGGTTTGATCCTTGATAGGTCATGGTCAGTATTGTGCCGCCATCGGTCATCAAGGGTTGGGCGCGGCGAGCAACTTCGATCAATGAATAACATGATATATCCAAGGTGTTTTTGAAGTTTTCGCGTGAGGTGTTTACAATCCTGCCGGTCAATTCACTTTTGTCGGAATAGGCGATTGCATGCACCAGAAAATCAAGTTTGCCCCATTCTTTTTCCAATGTGGAAAACAGGTTATCAAGTGATGCGTCATCGCAAACGTCCGCTTCCACGACAATGTTTGATCCCACGCTGGCCGCCAGTGGTTTTACGCGCTTGCCAAAACCTTCGCCTTGGTAGGTAAAGGCCAGTTCGGCCCCTTGGGCGGCCATCTCGCGGGCAATTCCCCACGCGATGGATTTGTCATTGGCCACACCCATGATAAGTCCGCGCTTGCCGCGCATCAGATCACCCATGATATTTACTCATCGCGATTGTGCCGTTGGTACCGCCAAAGCCAAAGCTGTTGGAAATAACCGTATCCAGCCCCGCATTTTCAACAAATTCCGTGGCGATTTCACCCGCATTGATTTCCGGATCAAGGGTCTCGATATTGATGGATGGTGCGATAAAGTCATTTTCCAGCATCAACAGGCTGTAAATTGCTTCATGCACCCCGGCACCGCCCAGACAGTGGCCAGTTTGTGATTTGGTTGAGGTGATCAGCGGGGTGTTGCCTTCGCCGAATACACGGCGCACGGCGCGTACTTCGGTCACGTCACCCGCAGGTGTCGATGTGCCATGCGCGTTGATGTAACCAACCTTGCGGTCCCCGATTGTAGCCAGTGCCAGCTTCATTGACCGTTCGGCCCCTTCACCTGATGGGGCTACCATATCGTGGCCATCGGATGTAGCACCGTAACCGGTGACTTCCGCATAAATCTTGGCACCGCGTGCCAATGCATGTTCCAGTTCTTCCAGAACCAGAACACCGGCCCCGCCCGAAATAACAAAGCCGTCACGGGTCGCGTCGAATGCGCGGGACGCTTTTTCAGGGGTGTCATTGTATTTGGACGACATCGCGCCCATCGCATCAAACAGGCAAGACAAAGTCCAGTCCAGTTCCTCGCCGCCACCTGCAAATACGATATCCTGTTTGCCAAACTGGATTTGTTCAACCCCGTTGCCGATACAATGTAGCGACGTGGTGCAGGCAGAGGTGATCGAATAATTCACGCCCTTGATTTTGAACGGTGTCGCCAGACAGGCCGAATTGGTTGAAGACATACCGCGTGTAACCATAAATGGCCCCATGCGTTTTGGCGCGCCTTTTTCAATCACCGCTTTATGCGCTTGAAACAAGTTCATTGTCGACGGGCCGCCAGAACCCATGACTAGCCCCGTGCGTTCGTTAGACACGTCACTTTCTTCCAGACCGCTGTCGGCAATCGCCTGTTCCATCGCCAGATAGTTGTAAGCGGCCCCTTGCCCCATGAAACGCATCTGGCGTTTATCGATATGCTCGGCCGGATTGATCTTTGGCATGCCATGAATTTGGCTGCGAAAGCCGTGTTCGGCATAGTCTTCAGCAAAGCTGATACCAGAGGTGCTGTTTTTCAGTGATGCAAGAACTTCTTCCTGATTATTCCCGATTGAGGATATAATCCCCAAACCCGTGATGACAACGCGACGCATGTGCGAACTCCTTTTTTCGTAAACCAATTTATTAAGATATTTAGCCCTGAGCGGGCGCCAGTCCAACTTTCATATCTTTGACGGCGTAAATCTGTTCACCGTCGGCAAAGATTTTGCCGTCAGCGACGCCCAATTTCAAACGGCGATCAATTACGCGGGTGAAATCAACCTGATATGTGATCATTTTGCGTTCAGGCGTGACCATTCCAGAGAATTTCACTTCGCCCACACCAACAGCAAACCCCTGGCCCAGCATGCCGCGCCACCCAAGGTTGAAGCCTGTTAGTTGCCACAGCCCGTCAAGTCCCAAACAGCCCGGCATTACCGGATTGCCGGGGAAGTGGCATTCAAAAAACCAAAGGTCAGGATGGATGTCAAATTCAGCAATAACGTGGCCTTTGCCATGTTCACCGCCATCTGCCGAAATATCGGTGATGCGGTCCATCATAAGCATAGGGGGCATAGGAAGTTGCGCATTCCCGGGGCCGAATAATTCACCTTGGGCGCATTTAATCAGCCCGTCTTTATCATAACTTGTTGGTCTGTCGGACATGTCGTGCGCGCCTTTTCTAAGTATTATTCTTCGGCTAAGTATCACTAATTTTACCGCACTAGCAATAGAAAGCCGCATGAAAGCACATGCAACGAAGTGGTGTTTCGGTTGAACTTTCAGAATTTTGCAGGCATAATCATATACAAAGTCCGGATACTGAGGTTTTTATGCATATCGCACCACATATACGTGGCCAGAAATGGCTGGAAAGCAAGAATGTGCGTGCCACAAAGCAAAGGCTGGCACTGGCCACTTTTCTTGTGGGTGACGGGCAAAACCGGCATGTGACTGCGGAAAGCCTGTTCGAGGCGGTCTCAGATACAAAAGAGCCGGTTTCGCTTGCAACGGTCTACAATACGTTAAGGTTATTTTGTGAAGCGGAATTGCTGAACGAAATCACGGTTGAGGGCAACACATCGTATTTTGATACGCGCACAGACCAGCACCCGCATTTTTATTGGGAAGACGAAAGAACGCTTACCGATGCGCCCACCAAAACGCTGAAGTTCGAAAGCATTCCGACACCCCCCGCAGGCACCGAAATTGCACGGGTTGATGTGGTTATCCGATTACGCAAAGCTGAATAAATACAGTGCCGCCAAGGTGGTGTGGCGCATTGCTTTTAGAACCACTGTCCCGGTTCCATAAATCCGTAATCCATAAGCTGCTGGGAATTCCAGCGGAATTTTACAGATTTTGACCAGATGAAATTATCAATTTCAAATGTCGATCCCGGATTTGTTTTCAGGCTTTTAGCGGTTCTGAAAGAACATATGGCAATGGTCGTATTATGATGCCACGGACAAGAATAAGTATTATATTCGGGATCATTGAAATACCCATCCGGCAGCATTTCCAACCCCGGTTGTGGCATGAATAATGCAACACGGTTCAAGCGACGTTTCTGAGGTGGCAAATGTTCTTCGAAGCGCCACTTCAGGCCGCCAAAAATATCTAGCTGCCGGTCTTGCGGCTTGTCCGATGTATGGCGCTGTAACGCATAATATCCCGCACTGTCAAAATGGGCATCCTCAAGTGAAAACCCGTCTTGGGCCTTGCCCAGATCATCCGGGTAAAGATCAATTGTATAGGTGAAAACCGCGTTTCGTTTTTCCTCGGTGATGAATTCGGTTAAGTCGGAAATTGTACGGTTTTCGCAGAATGGAAAGTGCAGGTATTCCGCATTGAAGCAGTAATATATCCAGCGATCCGGGAGCAGCTCTATAATACGGTTAATGAAGGGGGACACATCCGAGAAAAACGCATCTTCAATATCGATTGCCGTGCATATCTCGGCGCAGCTTTCCGGTAATGTCAGGTCTGCGCGTTTAAGCACGAAAAGGTTTTCAAAACCCAACCTTGCGTGGTGGCGAATGCAGGAACTTAAGCCGGCCAAATCCTCGGCGAAGATAAATCCGACAGGG
>DAOUQS010000025.1 GCA_030625465.1 Amylibacter sp.
GGCACAGGGCTATTCATTATAATCTTCCCGTTTGCCAGCCCGTTCAAACTGGCCTTGCCGATCACGGCTTTGGTAAACGCGATAATGGCGCTTCCCTTTGCCATCCGTATTATTCTGCCCGCCATGCAACGCGCCGAGGCTGGCTACGGGCGTCTTGCCGACAGTCTTGGCATGTCACAATGGTTGCGGTTCCGGCTGGCAATCTGGCCACATCTGAAGCCATCCACCGGCTTCGCGATGGGACTGGCGGCGGCACTTTCCATGGGCGATTTGGGCGTTATTGCATTATTCGCCAGCCCCGATAGTGCCACGTTGCCTTTGATCATGTACAGGTTAATGGCATCCTACCAAACCGAGGCCGCCAGCGCGGTTGCCCTGATGCTGATCGCGATTAGTCTGGGTCTGTTCTGGATATTTGATAAAGGGGGCCGCATTGAGCATCGCATTTGATAATCTGGCTCTACGCCATAAGGATTTCCAGCTATCCGTGGATTTCGCGCTGGAACCGCAAAAGAAATATGCAATTCTGGGGCCGTCAGGTTGTGGAAAAAGCACTTTATTATCTGCCATCGCCGGTTTTAAAAATGTTGACCAGGGCCGCATCCTGTTCGAAGGGCAGGACATTACAAAGACCCCACCCGCCGAACGCCCCGTATCCTTGTTGTTTCAAGATCACAACCTGTTTCCGCATATGTCTGTTTTGCAGAATGTCGCGATCGGGCTTAAGCCTGATTTGAAGTTGAAAAATACAGATATAGCAGCGATAAACCATGCCTTGGAACGTGTGGGGCTGCTTGATCAATCCGGTAAATTTCCGCCGGAACTGTCAGGTGGCCAGCAACAGCGCGTCGCGATTGCGCGTGCACTTTTGCGGAACAAGCCCTTAATGCTTCTGGACGAACCTTTTGCCGCCCTTGGCCCAGCCTTGAAGCATGAAATGCTCAGTACTGTGTCGCAGATTGTGGATGCCACCAACGCGACATTGTTGCTTGTTACCCATGACCCGAAAGATGCGCTTTATATTGCGGATGAAACGATTTTTGTTTCTGCCGGTAAAGCCAATCCGCCTGTTAATACGCAAGACCTTTTTGATAACCCGCCAAAGGATTTACAGGATTATTTAGGCACAAAAAAGGCGGGCCTAAACCCGCCTTCTTGAAATATATATGATAGTTTTAGGCGTCTTTACGCTTGATCGGTGCCCATAGTTTCTTGTTTGTCAGGTACAACAATACTGTAAAGAAACTCAGGAACAGAACCGCCAACAGGCCAAGATGCTTACGCGCCATCATTTTCGGCTCGGCTGTCCACATCAGGAATGCAGCTACGTCCAGTGACATGTGATGCACAGTGTTTTTGTGTCCATCGTCAAAATCAACCTGCTCGTCTTCCATCGGTGGCGGCATTGAAATCCAACCGCCCGGAAAGGCCGTGTTTTCATAAAATGTCGTACCAGCTTGCTCTTTTTCATGGCCGGTATATCCGGTTAGAATAGAGGCAACATATTCTGCGCCACCCATGCCTTTGATCATCTGGTTGATACCCAGACCATAAGGCCCGTGGAAACCTGCACGTGCTTTCGCCATCAAGGACAGGTCAGGGGCAGTTTCCATTGCGCTGCCCGGAAACTTGTCAGATGGTTTTGCCGCACGTGTGTCGTCCAGCTCGGCATCATATACCTCAAACTCGGCAGCATAGGCTTTCACCTGATCCGCAGGGAATTGTGGCCCGCCTTCATCGCCCAGTGTACGGAACGCAACATGGCGAAGTCCGTGACAGCCTGCACAAACCTCGGTGTAAACCTTTAGTCCGCGCTGCAACTGGTTTTTATCAAACGTGCCGAAGGGCCCCTCGAAAGAGAACGCATAATCTTCGACGTGCTGGTCACCGCCGCCACCGGCATAGGCAGCAGTGCCGCCCAGCCCTAAACCAAATGCGACAAACGCTGTAAGGAGTGTTTTCTTAATCATCATATCAATCCTTCTTTGGCGGGTAATGCGCATCGAAATCAGCTTCGATGGTTTCAGGGGGTGTATTGGTCTTCTCGACAAAGCCAAGAACAGGCAGGATCACCAGGAAGTAACCGAACCAGTAAATTGCACCGAGCAGGCTAACCAGTGGAACCAGACCTTCAGCAGGGCGGGACCCACACCACATCAACACGATAAAGTCGATGACCAGTATCAGGAAGAACCACTTGAATGCAGGTCTGAAGCGACCGGAACGTACAGGTGACGTATCCAGCCAAGGCACCAGTGCCATCACGGCAATTGAACCGAACATCATCAACACGCCCAGAAACTTCGCATCCAGGAACAACACATCAAATGTAATTGCACGCAGGATTGCGTAGAACGGCAGGTAGTACCATTCGGGCACAATATGCGCAGGTGTCACCAACGGGTTGGCCGGAATGTAGTTGTCCGGATGGCCCAGATAGTTCGGCATGAAACCGACGAACATAAAGAAGATCACCAGGATCAGAACCAGCGCGAACAAATCCTTGACCACGAAATATGGCCAGAAAGGAACCGTATCCTTGTTGGCTTCGGCTTTTGATTTGCGCCGCACCTCAACCCCTGTCGGGTTGCTGTTGCCGGTTGTGTGGAACGCCCAGATGTGAACCGCCACAAGACCTACAATAACAAACGGGATCAGATAGTGTAGGCTGAAGAAACGGTTCAGCGTGGCATTATCCACAGCCGGTCCGCCCAAAAGCCATTCTTGAATAACCGGGCCAATGCCGGGGATCGCCCCGAACAAGCCTGTAATAACGGTCGCACCCCAGAAAGACATTTGACCCCAAGGCAAAACATAACCCAGGAAGCCTGTCGCCATCATCGCCAGATAAATCAGCATGCCGATGATCCAGGTGATTTCGCGCGGGGCTTTGTATGAACCGTAGTAAAGGCCACGGAAAATGTGGATGTATACCGCAAAGAAGAACAACGAAGCGCCGTTCCCGTGGATATACCGCAAGGCCCAGCCGCCATTCACATCACGCATAATGTGTTCAACACTGTCGAACGCCATTGATACATGCGGTGTGTAGTGCATCGCCAAAACAATGCCGGTGATGATTTGCAATACCAGACAGAACGCAAGGACAATGCCCCAGATCCACATCCAGTTCAGATTTTTAGGTGTCGGGATCATCAGTGTATCATATACCAAACCGACAATTGGCAGACGTGTGTGTAACCATTTTTCAATGCCTGTTTTAGGCTCGTAATGATCGTGTGGAATTCCAGCCATGATCTTTTCCCCTTAACCCAGCTTGATAGTTGTATCGTCGATGAAACTTGTCAGTGGTATTGGCAAGTTTGTAGGTGCCGGGCCCTTACGGATACGGCCAGACGTGTCATAGTGTGAACCGTGACATGGGCAGAACCACCCGTCAAAATCGCCCGCATCACCCAAAGGAACACAGCCAAGGTGGGTACAAACGCCGATCATCACTAACCATTCACCACTTTCGTCCATCGCACGGTTCGCGTCTGACGCGTCACCTGCAATGTTTGCATTCCGGCTATCGCCGTCGCGCAATTCAGAAAGATCCAGATCGCGTGCCGCTTTGATCTCGTCTTCGGTACGACGACGGATGAAAACCGGTTTGCCCAGATACTTAACTGTCAGTTGTGTTCCCAGCTCAATGCCGGAAATATCAACTTCGATGGATGAAAGCGCTTGCACATCTGCACTTGGGTTCATTTGGTTGATAAGCGGCCAAACCGCTGCTCCACCTGCTACAGCACCTGTTGCTGCAGTTGCGACGTATAAAAAGTCGCGACGGGTACCTTGTGGGTCGCTGTCAGTAGACACGAACATCTCTCCCTTGCCATGCCCGTTGTATAGGGCGTAATTAAATCGATAGCCCGATAAAATATCAGGCATACTGCGGCGTAACTACACGGCGCTTTCCACTACGTCTAGCAGACTTTGCGCCGCAGACCCTTGAAAAGGTAGAAATCAATGCGTTTATGTGCATATCAACCCGATATTGCCCCAAATCTGGGCGCAATGATCCGCCTTTCGGCTTGTTTCGGTATTCCACTGGATATTATCGAGCCTTGCGGCTTCCCGCTATCCCTGAAAGCCCTGCGCCGCACGGCAATGGATTACGCCGACATCGCCGATCTGACCCGCCACGATTCGTGGGAGGTTTTCTTGAAAAACCGCAAACCGGGGCGTTTGGTGCTGATGACCACGAAAGCCACCGATACTTTGTGGAGCTTCCAATTCCAGCCCACCGACACTATCGTGATGGGCCGCGAAAGTGCCGGCGTCCCCGCATCGGTGCATGATCAATGCGATGCCCACATCAAACTAACCATGTCAGGCACTGCCCGCAGCCTGAACGTGGCAATGTGCGCAGGCATGGCGGTATCGGAAGGGTTAAGACAGGTGCGTTAGGGTGCCGGCAAGCTTCGTTATTCGTTACGGCAAAGTTATCCATTGGCTTTGATAGTTAAACGATTGCTCTGCCGGTTCCAAAAGATAACGATTATGGCGGTTACCGAAATTTGAGTTATTGAAAACACGATCATAGCAGGTAGTAAACCAAGCATGTCTGCAAGCGCACCACTTGCAATCACAGGGATCGAAAACCCGAAATAGGCATAGACGAAAAGACCTGCTGTTGCCCGCGCACGGTCATCAGGGGCACTTAGTGAAACCTCCGACAATGAAGCAAGATAAGTGAACCCATAGCTTGCCGCGCTGGTTATGCATGTACCGATCAATACCAAGGCCAGAATTTTTAGCCAAACTCCTGCGACCAATACAAGAAACCCTACCGGTATCAGAATGAACCCCAGCGCAAGTGCTTTCGCGTTGCTCATACGGCGCGCAAAAGGCTGGCACAGAAAGCCAACGAAGATTGCCAGAAAGATAACCAGACCGGTCCAGCCGCCTAATCCGTTTGCCTTCAATTCCAATGGAACGACAGCGATGGTCATTCCGGTGGTAGACCACGCTAATGCCATAGCGGCCCCGAAAACCCATGTCCCTGAAGGAAAGACCGGTAAGCGCAATAGTGAAACAGGCTTGGGCCTATCCACCCTTGGCAAATTGAGGGTAAAAAAAGCGAGCAAAGGAGCCACTGCAAAAAGACAGATGAAGCTTGCAGGCATAAGGGTAGGGCCTTGTATCCCAAGGCTGATGCCGGTTGCCAGTGCGCCGCCACCAAACCCAAGAGATGTCGCTGATGTTACCACCAATGCAGCATTCCGCGCTTGATCCGCTCCCATTATCTCGGTCATATATGCCGTACCTGATGTCGTTGCTAACCCGGTTCCCACGCCTAGCAGAACACGCGCAATTACAAGGCTTTCCCAACTTGGAATAAGTGTTAAAAGAACGGTTGCTACCAGCCCAAGGACCAAGGCCAGCGCAATGGGAAACCTACGACCAACACGATCTGATAAACCACCCAGTAATAACAGGGTGGGCATCAGCCCTACTACATAAGCTGCAAAAGCAATGGTGACCGCCGTTGCGCCCACATTACTTTCTGCTGCGTATACATCGTAAAGAGGGGCTTGAAGATTAACGGCAAAAGTAACCATGAAAAGAATGAAGGCAAGCAAGGTGACAGAAATAATCTTGGGCATCGGATTGACCTAAAAAGAATGACAGTTGGTTCCGATTGACACAGGTTTATTTTTATCACAATTTATTAATTGTACTAATTACAGTGGACCTATGCGCAAACCTCGATATATGAAGCTTGCTGATGTTGTTGCTAAAGCGATTGAAAGTGGAAGTTTGCCGCCCGGAAAGCGCTTACTGACGCATAGGTCCATTGCTGCGCAATATGGCGTGGCACTGGCGACGGCAACAAGGGCTTATGGTGAACTGGAACGCCGTGGACTGATTGTCGGCGAAGCAGGGCGCGGCATGTTTGTGCGCGACCCGGGTCTGCCTTTGACCCTCGGTATAGAACAGGCGACGACTGAAGGTATGATTGATCTGGTGTTCAATATGCCCGGGGACATCGCGGACCCCGGTATTTTAAGAGCGGGGCTAAAGCGACTGGCCGCTTCTGGTGATCTAGAAGCAATGTTGCGCTATCAACCTCATGGCGGCAGACCTCACGAGCGCAAGATCATTGCTTCGGACCTAAAGCGCTCACTGGGTGAAATAGAACCCGAACGCCTCTTGATTACATCTGGCGGCCAACACGGGCTTGCGATTACAGCATTAGGTCTTTTTCAGCGCGGTGACGTGATCGCAACTGATGCGCTGACATATCCTGGGTTCAAATCTGTTGCCGCGCTACATGGCTTAACCCTTGTGCCCATAGCGATGATAACGGGATGTATGGATCCAGAGGATTTGGAGCGCCAATGCCGTATGTGCAAACCAAAGGCCGTTTATCTGATGCCAACGGTGCATAATCCACTTGGGACGGTTATGGATATATCAATTCGCCTCCAGTTGGTTGAAGTTGCCCGCAGAAATGACCTTCACATAATCGAAGATAGCGCCTATGCATTTCTTGAGGTGGCCCCGCCGCTTAGCTTCATCGAGCTTGCACCGGAACGCACAATTCACATTGGAGGGTTTTCAAAAAACCTCGCAACAGGTCTTCGATTGGGCTATCTGATCGCATCCGAACACCAAGTGAATAAGCTGTCGCATGCTATCAGGGCAACAACTTGGAATGCTCCTGCATTAATATCTGCCCTTGTAACGGGCTGGATTGAGGATGGCACATTAGATCGTTCTCAGGAAAATCGCCGGCAGGATGGTGCGCAGCGGCAGCGACTTTGTCATGATATACTCGGGGATGTTCAGATTGTATCCCATTGTAACGCCGGGTTTGCATGGTTGCCGTTAAGCACTGGTAAGCGTGCGGAACCTATCGTTACATTGCTACATAAAAAGGGTATATCGGTTTCAACAGGCGACCCGTTTTCTGCTACTGATGCCGCGCCACAAGCATTACGAATAGCTTTCGGCGGCATCCCGAAGAAAGAGTTAATACCTGCTTTCGAAAAGGTACGAGATGCGCTTAGCATTCCTTGTTAAGTTGCAATGACCTGGGATTGCTGGATGAAGAGTTAAAAAACCATATCACCTATACACACCAAGTGATCACCGCGCATTGGGGCTGGAAACATAAAGACCCGCCGCAAAAACCTGCAACGGGCCTTGAAAAAACCATCCGTACTTTAGTTTGCAAAAACCGTAATGCGGTAATCTTCTTCGGGATAACCAAGTGAATCCTGATCGGCAAAATTCACATGGCAGTCATTACAGAACTTTTGTTTGATCTTCATGGGCTTGCCTTTGGGCTGCAATGCTGAATAAACCCAGTTGCCAAATTCGTCCGCTTCGCCGGCTGCAACTTTTTCCATAAAGAAAAGCGGCCCGCGTTTCACAATGCCCTTTTTATTAACGTTGAACGACTCTTTGGCGATCACAGTGCCGACAGGCATTGTCACATCCGCGTCTTTAAACCGTACATATTCCAGATAGCCGGTGTCGTTGACAAAAGTCGTCAAAAACCGTGACCCGTGATTGCCGATACCACCGGGTACTGTAGCAGCAGAGCCCCATGACGGGTAAGCCGCAGCACGTTCATCACCCATCGCAGTATAACCTGCACGCAATTCGCCCTTGATACATTCGTAAATCTCCACAACCTGTGCGTCGGTCAAGTCATCCTTGGCGACATCTGTTGTGCATTCCGCATAAGCTGCGCCAGAGAACCCGAACACTGCGGCACAAACCACACCAAAACTAATCCGTTTGCTTTTCATTTCATACTCCAATGATTTTGTCCGAAGACTTTAGCCGTAAAAATATTAGCTAACATACCTGAACAAGATACCCCTATAGACCTTGCATCTTATAACGATATTGTGAATTTACCGGCTTTATCCAGCATCCGGCAGCTTTGCCTGCTAGGGATGGGATGCATGAAACCGAAACACTGTATATAGGCTAACGCATAGATGCATCGCACCCTGAATTCCCTGCTTTTACTCTATATTATCATGGCGATCCCGTCGTATGAGCTGGTGATCGATCTGTTTCAGGGTGATCGGTATTATGCCCAGATGATGCATACATCGGGTGTGGTTTCCATATTCCTGCTTGGCGTATCGCTGTCTGTAACACCTGTGGTCATGCTTGTGAAACATTTGCCGACGGGGGTTGCGCTGGGCCGCTGGCTGATCATCCGCCGCCGGTATTTCGGGCTTGGCAGCTTCTATTATGCCAGCCTGCATGTGATCCACTATATTCGCCAAACCGGCAACCTAGAGCTTGTCGTGTATGAGGCAGTGGACTTCGAGCTGGCCATCGGATGGGCTGCATTCCTGATTTTCACAGCCCTTGCGATCACATCGAATAACGCATCACAAAGATACCTGAAAACCAGATGGAAATACCTGCACCAACTGACCTATTTAGGTACCATGCTTACATTCGCCCACTGGCTGCTGTTTGATTTCTTTCTGGATCAGTCCCTGACATGGCTGGTGGTTCTGGCCGTGATCAAATCAATCCATATCGCGCTAAAATACCGTCGTAAAACCGCATAGGTATCGCTACATACTCGGCTGGGTCTTTTGCATCGCATCACGCTTGGCAAACGCGGCCTGCCACTTGGCCAAAGCATCACGTCCCTTGCGCCAGTCACGATCGCCATGGCGGAAATCCAGATATTCCAGCACCACGCCCACCGCAATTTGTGCCATATCCAGCGGCCCGTCCAAATGACCTTCCCAGCCGCTTTCCAATGCATCCAGCGCCCGTTCAACCTTGTCCCACTGCGCTTCAAGCCAAATGTCGTAAACCATTTCTTTGGGGCGAAAACGTTTTTCGTAAACCATCAAAACGGCGGCTTCCATCATGCCGTCCGCTGTTGCCTCTAGCGTCAAAGCTTCCCATAATTTCGCACCCTTTGGATATAAGGCGCCTTTTTTGCAATCATTCAAATACCGCGTAATCACACGGCTATCATAAAGTGCCATGCCGTCATCGCTTATCAGGCACGGAATTTTTCCCAACGGGTTTTGCATGATTAACATATCGTTCGGCGCGACCGGTGTGGCTGCCGCATCTATAAATTCAACCTGGTTTTCGATCCCAAGTTCCAGCAAGCAAACCCGCACTTTTCGTGCAAAGGGTGACGCCGCCGCAGAATACAATTTCATTATTTAATCTTCCTAAACCTGATCCGCCCAAGGGCCGATATATCAATTTCCATACCCTTGCCCGTCGATCCATAACGCACCGTACGCACCCAGCGATAACTGCCGTTAATCTGCTGCCCTGAAACATCACGGTGCCCCGAGGTCCCCTCAGACACCATGTCCAGGCTATCTTCAACAGATTGCACAACAGGCGATACCTGAAAATTGCGCGCAAGCACCACAGCACCTGCAACAATAGCCAGCGGTATAATTGGTAATGCCATATAAACGCTCCTAGCTTGGCGGGTTCTTCATCAAATCCGCTATTTTATGATAGCTTAACCCAAAACCCGTTTGATCCAAAGCCCCACTTGCGCCCAGCCGTGCATCATCTGGTTTGTTCTGCGCCAGTTTCCAAGTGCCATCAACGCTTTCAATATCCATCGCAATCGGCACAATCTGGCGCATCATTTTAGCCAAAGCCCCATCTGATACCTTATCAATTTTCCAGATCGGTTTCGGCAAAAGCCGCGTCTCCATATTTTCCGACAGGCGCTCTAGAATGCCGCGCAATTCAGCATCTGGCAACATCTGCAAAACCCCGCGCAAATGCACCGCCACATAATTCCAGGTTGGCACCAGATTTTCAGTGCCGTACCAGTCGGGTGAGATATAGCCATCCCCGCCACTCACCGCGACCACCGCCTTTTGCGACACTTTCAAAGCCCGCGCAATCGGATTGGAACGCACCAGATGCGCTTCCAGATAACGGCCATCCTCGGACAGTTGAAACGGCACATGCGCAATCAACGGGCCATCACCCGCATTGATCGACAAGGCCCCGAAACTGCGATCACGCGCAAACGCCAGATTTTGCGCTTTTTCGGTTTTGCGGAATGCGGGGTTCGGATGCATTTTTGGTTCTCCAGTTAGCCCTAGGTATCAGGATTACCATTGAAGTTCTTTATCGTGGGTACGCAAGTGTTTAATGTCTGCTGTGGGTCCATTGTGGGCAATGCCAATAACACAAATTGAGGAATGTGTAGTATCATTTTGTGTGCTGTAATTATGTTGCTGGCTTCACAGACATATGCAAGAAACTATCATGAGCAGCTTCTACTATCAGATAAGTTAGTAATGCGACATGCCATTTTGGCATTTGTTTCTCAAGAGTCTCAAGTATATCCTCATTGCCCGCTAGATAGTCAATGCAAGCTTGCTTATTAGGGAAAGGATTTTCTCCCAACTTTCTATGTAAGCCAACACCCGTTTGTTTCATCAATTCTATAAAACTGAACATCGCTATTTCCATTGCAAGTGATTTTACCTCTTTATATTGGCCGAACTGGTCGAGAGCTTTTTCAAACCTATCCTGATGGTTAGAGATCAGGAACGCATCCTTTGAATGAGCGGCTTTGTTGCGAACATATCGTAGGTCATCAATTGCCTTAAATGTCTGTTTCGACAGCAACCCTAATACAAACAAAGCCTTAGATTTCATTGACAAAGAACCAAATGCTCCTCCATAACCGAGCGTGTCTTTTAACACTTTCTTGGGCACATGGTCAGCTTTTTTGTTCCTTATGATTTCTTCTAAAAAATCATCAACGATATGGCATGCAAGCATAACAGCACCGCGTTCACTCTCATTGACGATTACATTAAAAATACTCGCCATACGGTCCGTTTGTGGTAATTTATGTTCTGTCATAAGGCTTCCTTATTAATAGATTTCAGCAATAAATAATGCCCATTACGTATACAGTCGCATTTATATACGTGCGCCATAAAACCAGTACTGACTACCAATAATTGAGGTAAGCATCAACGGTCTCGTCCCGCTTGACCGACATAAGACGCTTCAAATAACCTCAGGCGGAAAAACCGTCACATCATCCCTGGCCACCCATTTTGGATATTTTTTCATGATCCGTTTAAACGGATCAGACTCCAGAAAAACCAGCAACCAAGGCTTCAGGTTTTCCCAGCCTTGCGCATAAAACCAGTCCCGATCCACATGGGCAAACTGGCGCACAAACGGGGCCACGCCGATGTCTGCAACCGACCGTTTCTGCCCCATCAAATAATCCTGCCCCGCCAGCATTTCGTCGAGTTCAAACAAAAACGCCAAAGCCTTTTCACGGGCTGCAAATGCCGCTACCTGATTACTGCGATACAGGTATTTATAGGCGTCCAGATGCGGTTTGAAATCGACATCCATCCGTTCGATTAACGCCAAAGCACCGCGCATATTTCCCGTGCCCGGTGCCAATGTTTTGCCCGCATCGGAATGATCCAGTGCCCAGCGTATCACATCCAAACTTTCCTCTAAAACTGTGCCATCATCCAGCACCATAACAGGCACCGTTGCCTTTGCAGAAACAGCAATCATTTCAGGGGCTTTATCCCTCAAAACAATCTCGCGCAATATTACCTTGATCCCCCCCGCCTCCAACGCCAGACGTGCGCGCATCGCATAGGGGCAGCGCCGGAATGAATATAAGATTGGCAGGGTCATTTACGCGATTAACTGCGTATCAGAGCAGCCTTTGATCTGTGCCTGAACAATCTTGCCAACAGGCTGCGGTGTGGTGAAACCGACCTCGGTAAAGCCTTCAGTTCTACCCATGTTTTCGTTTTCTATCAATATGTTAGGTGTGTGTCCTATCTGGGACATCAGGTGTTCACGCACGCGGCTTTCTCCCAAAGACCGCAAGCGTGCTGCCCGTTCCTTGATGATCCCGCGATCCATTTGCGGCATTCTTGCTGCAGGCGTACCGGTCCGCGCCGAGTAGGGAAAAACATGCAACCATGTCAGCCCGCAATCCTTTACCAGCCGCAGCGAATTTTCAAACATCTCTTCCGTTTCCGTCGGAAACCCCGCGATAATATCCGCCCCGTAAATAATGTCAGGCCGCGCCTTTCGCATGTCCTCGCAAAAAGCAATGGCATCATCGCGGGAATGCCGCCGTTTCATCCGTTTCAGGATCATATTATCCCCCGCTTGCAGCGATAAATGCAGGTGCGGCATTAAACGTTTTTCCAAAGCAATCGCCTCGATCAAAGCGGGATCAGCCTCAATGGAATCGATCGACGAAATCCGCAAGCGCGGCAGGTCAGGCACCAGCTTCAAAATCCGCTGCACCAGATCCCCCAGCTTCGGCTGCATCGGCAAATCAGCCCCCCAACTGGTCATGTCAACGCCAGTCAAAACCACCTCTTTATAGCCTTTATCGACCAGCCTTTTAATCTGTTCCACAACCACACCGGCAGCCACAGAACGCGAGTTGCCACGACCATAAGGAATGATACAAAAAGTGCAGCGATGATCGCAACCGTTTTGCACCTGCACATAGGCCCGCGCCCGCGTTCCAAACCCGTCAATCAGATGGCCTGCAGTTTCAGTGACCGACATAATATCGTCGATCTGAACTTTCTCGACCTCACCAATAAAGTCAGGCCCTTTCGCCAACGCATTCCAGGTACCCGCCTGCATTTTCTGGATGTTTCCCATCACCAAATCAACCTCTGCCATTTCGGCATAGGTTTCCGGTTCGGTTTGCGCGGCACACCCCGTCACGATCAGTTTCGCATCCGGGTTTTCGCGGCGCAATTTACGGATACGTTGCTTTGATGATCGCACGGCTTCCGCCGTTACAGCACAGGTATTTACAATCACCGCACCATCCAGCCCCGCCTGCAAAGACAGCTCTTTCATCGCTTCGGTTTCATAGGCGTTCAACCGGCACCCGAAGGTGGCAAATATCGGGGGTTTAGTCATTGATACCGCTTAAAAACTCGGGGCTTAATTCGCCAGAAAATACCAGCGCCGCAGGCCCCGTCATCCAGACACCGTCACCGCGCCAATCAATGTGCAAGGTGCCGCCATCCAGATCGACCTGTACTGTGCGATCGGTCAGCCCTTTACGATGCGCCACCACCGCAGCCGCACAAGCACCAGAGCCACAAGCCAGCGTGATCATCCCGCCACGTTCCCAGACCCGCATCCGAATATGATTGCGGTCAATGATATGAATAAATTCAACATTGGTACGTTGCGGGTACAATTCATGATGCTCTATTTGCGGCCCGATTGCGGGTAGATCAACCGCCATCGCATCATCCACCACAAACACACAATGCGGGTTACCCATACCAGCGGCACCGGGTGCGCCATCTATCGGCAAAGCATTCAGATCAACATCACGCGCCAAAGGCACCTGATCCCAGATCAGTTGCGGCTGCCCCATATTCACACTGAAATTATCTGCATCCGTGCGCACCACGGACAAAATCCCAAAGCCGGTTTTGATCGCAATAGAATCACTTCCGGTT
>DAOUQS010000041.1 GCA_030625465.1 Amylibacter sp.
GTCTTGATTGTTTCGCCGATACCGTCCGGCTTCTTGTCTGCCATTATTCATGTCCTTTAAGTAATTGAACGCTACATGGCGTGTGCTTGCACGTTAGTCAAGGATGGGGCGGGCTTCAATCACAACAAAGGCCTGCGCCCAGGGGTGATCGTCGGTCAATGTTACATGAACAAAGGCTTCATGGCCCGTGGGTGTCAGGTCTTTCAGGCGTTCCGCCGCCCAGCCCGTCAGTTCCATTGTTGGCTGGCCGGTGCGTATATTTTTCACGCCCATATCTTTCCACGCGATCCCCATCCGCAGCCCTGTCCCCAAGGCTTTTGAACAGGCCTCTTTCGCGGCCCAACGTTTGGCATAAGTGCCTGCCACATCTTTACGGCGTTCGGATTTGGTCTGCTCGACCTTGGTGAAAACCCGGTCCTTGAACCGCGTGCCAAAACGATCAAGCGTACCTTGGATACGGTCGATATTCGCCAGATCTGTGCCGATGCCGATGATCACGGGTACGAGACCATCATTTCACCTGTGGCTTGGTTAATCGAAAATGCTAGTTTCTTTGGCTCGAAAGTATCATTTTGACCATTATATACCCGCACAGGCATAACAAAAACCAAACCAACTCTGGGATCATAGGCTGACTTTATTTTCTTAAAATCCACATATGAAAATCCAACATGCGCAGAGGCACTAACAACTTTGCAGTGCCGGTTGCCCATCCCGTCTTCCGGCGGTGACAGAACCACAATATGAAAAGAACCCGCTGCGGGTTCACTAACATCAACCAAAGTCAAACGCACGGCCCCGTTTGAAAACACACGGCTGTTTTCTTCCCAGGGTTCAACAATCTTTTGTATTGCCGCCTGCCAGTCACAATCGACCACCTCTTGCGCAGTCGCAGTATTTGCATAAAGCATAAAAATAAATGCAGACAAAATTTTCATGGCCGCGCCTGATCCATCAATTTACGCATCTTTTCAATAGCATTTTCCAACCCGTCAAAGATCGCTTCGCCGATCAGGAAATGCCCGATATTCAGTTCCATCACTTCGGGAAATGCCGCGATAGGTTTGACCGTGTCATAGGTAATCCCGTGACCTGCATGCACTTCCAGTCCCAGCTCATGGGCAAAGGCCGACATTTCACGCAGGCGTTCCAGTTCCACGTCGCTTTCATCAAAACGGCCTTCAGTGAACGCATCGCAATAAGGCCCGACATGCAGCTCGATGATATCGGCACCAATACGGCTTGCCGCTTCGACCTGCTTCATTTCGGCAGCAATAAAGATCGAAACGCGGCAGCCTGCATCACGCAAGGGTGCTATGAAGTGCGCCAGTTTATTTTCTTCACGCGCAACGTTCAATCCGCCTTCGGTCGTGCGTTCCTCACGTTTTTCCGGCACAATGCAAACCGCATGCGGCTTGTGGCGCAGCGCTATTTTCTGCATCTCGTCAGTCGCGGCCATCTCGAAATTCAGCGGCACACTTAACCCGTCCATCAAGGCATCAATATCGGTGTCTGTAATATGGCGGCGGTCTTCGCGCAGATGCGCGGTAATGCCGTCAGCACCGGCTTTTTGCGCCAATAAAGCCGCCCGCAAAGGATCGGGGTATGCCCCGCCACGCGCATTGCGCACGGTAGCGACGTGATCGATATTCACGCCCAGACGCAGTTTATTTTGTTTGTTTCCCATAGCGGACACAGCCTTTTACCAAACGATTATAAGCCAGAGTATGCTTATGACACTTCTTTTTCCGCCGCATTGCGCATTTTACGCACGCGGCGCTCTGCAATCTTCAGCTTACGCCGTTTTTGATGGGCTGCAATAAGAGGTTTTGAAAATGCGTAAAAAAGCCCGGCAGTGATTAAGCCCGGAATGATACCCCCGACAAGATAGGGCAGGAAAACTTCTTGCAGGAATTCCCAAAAACTACCGTCCCAGGAACTGGTCTCTGGCCCGAAAATAGATTTTATATTTTTCCAAAGTGCGGAAAACGCATGGTCGAAACTATCGTGGATCTTTGACCAAACTGTTTTTTCATGCCCCAGCCCCAATATCCACAGACCTAGCTGATAGCTTGTTGCCGCAATGATCGGAAATGTGACCGGGTTGCCGACAAAAGTCGCCAGTATCGCGGCGAAAATATTGCCGCGAAAAGTCACGGCCAAAAACCAGGCAAGTAAAAAGTGCAGTCCGAAAAGCGGCGTAAACGTTACAAACACGCCGCAAGCAATCCCCATCGCAATTTTATGCGGCGTATCAGGCAGGCGTTTAATGCGGTGGCCGATATAGTCCATGCCCCGGCTCCAGCCTTTGCGCGGGTATACAAACTCTACCATCCATTGCCAGTAACTTTGTTTATTTCTGCGCTTGAACACCACGCCTTTTACTCTCCATTCGGCTGTTGCCGCTTCCGATTGACATACGCTACATCTGAATCAGCTTCAACCGCAGTCATTACATGATGCAGGTGTCCCACATCACGCACCTGGATTTCAACCGACATCAGATAAAAATCGGGTTTTCTATCTGTGAATTGCAAATCTGCAATATTGGCGTTTTGTTCACCGATCAAGGTGCAGATGCGCCCAAGCACGCCAGCGTCATTCGCCATGGTGATCTGGATTGTCACATTGTTATTGGGATCATTGCGGCCCTGCGTCCAGTGCAGATCTATCCAGCGATTTGACTGGTCTTCATAATCAGCCAGCTTTTCACAATGTATTGTATGGAAAACCACACCCTTGCCCCGCGTCGCGATCCCGACAATCCGTTCACCCGGCAAGGGTTGGCAACAGTGCCCGGGCTGGGCGTATTGACCGGGGTTCAGGCCGATTATTTCGGAGGCAGGCAGGTTTTCATCCGTTTTATCTTCGGTCAGAAGTTCTGGATAAAGCGCACCAACCAGATCAGAGCTAGTCATCTCGGCGCTACCCATACGGGCCAGCAAAGCCTCTTTGTTTTTTAGGCCCAGCTTTTTAGCGGCGGTCATCAGCGCCTTGTCGGTGGATTTCTTGCCGACATGTTCCAGTGCCACACGGGCAAGCTCGGTTCCAAGGCGCACATAACCCTCGCGGTGTTCTTCGCGCAAAGCCCGCCGAATGGCAGATTTCGCCCGCCCGGTAATCGCGGTATCAATCCAGCTGGATTGCGGGCGCTGACCTTCGGCGGTAGTCACTTCCACAGACTGGCCATTGCGCAACCGCGTCCAAAGCGGCACCCGTTTGCCGTCAACCTTCGCCCCCACACAAGCCGCACCAATACGGGTGTGAATGGCATAAGCAAAATCAATCGGCGTAGCACCGCGCGGCAATTGGATCACATCACCCTTGGGGGTAAAGCAAAACACCTGATCCGAAAACATATCCAGCTTCACATGCTCCAGAAACTCTTGATGGTCCTGATCGTCAGTATTGCTAAACCGTTCGGTCAAAGCGGCCAGCCATGTAAAGGGATCAACTGCAAACGGGTTTTCAACCCGCAGTCCATCCTTATAAGACCAGTGCGCCGCGACACCGGTTTCGGCGACATCATGCATCTGGCGCGTGCGTATCTGGATTTCCACACGTTTGCCGTCACGCCCCGAAACCGTGGTGTGGACCGACCGGTAACCGTTTGATTTAGGCTGGCTTAGATAATCCTTGAACCGCCCGGGCACGGCAGTCCAGCGTTTGTGAACCGCCCCCAGCGCCTTGTAGATATCCTCTTCGTTCTGGGTTAGAATCCGGAACGCGTAAATATCGCTTAGCCGCGAAAACCCTTCGCCCTTTTCCTGTATTTTGCGCCATACAGAATAGGGCTTTTTCTCGCGGCCGAACACTTCAGCCTCAATACCGGATTTTTCCAGAACACCCCGAATGTCTTGTGTAATCTTGGGAATGACATCTTCGGTTTGGCTGCGCAAAGTCAGGAAACGGCGCAGAATGGAATTACGCCCTTCGGGGTTCAGCACCCGAAACGACAGGTCTTCCAGTTCGTCACGCATCCACTGCATGCCCATGCGCCCTGCAAGGGGTGCAAAAATATCCATGGTTTCACGGGCCTTTTGCACCTGTTTGTCGGGACGCATATGTTTGATCGTGCGCATATTGTGCAACCGGTCACCAAGCTTGACCAGAATAACACGTACATCTTTCGACATTGCAAGCAACAGCTTGCGCACATTTTCCGCCTGCTTCGCGTCATGCGATGACAGTTCCAGATTTGTCAGCTTGGTCACACCATCCACAAGACGCGCCACCTCTACACCGAAGCCTTTGGCAACTTCTTTATAGGTCGACGTGGTATCCTCGATCACGTCATGCAAAAGTGCCGTGATAATCGTGGAATCGTCCAGGTTCTGGTGTGCAAGCAACATTGCCACTTCAACGGGATGGGTAAAATACGGCTCGCCTGAATGCCGGGTCTGCCCGCCATGCATCAGCTTGCCGTACTCATACGCTTCCGCAATAAGTTTAGTATTGGAATTCGGATTGTAGCTTCGGACGTGATCTACAAGTTTTTCAACGGGGATCATTTCGGCTGAACCTTATCTAGGCGCCGCGCCAGAGTTGCCCCTGGCAGCTTGTCCTTATTTCATTTCCTGTGCTTCCATCAGGGCGCGCAGCAGATTTTCCTCGGACATATCGTCTTCGGCCTTATCCGGCTCCTCACCCATCAGAAGCGCCATTTGGTCTTCTTCCGGCTCATCCACCTCGATTTGCGTCTGGAAGCTTTCGATCGCGGCTTCCATCAAATAATCCGCAGTCATGGTTTCTTCGGCGATTTCGCGCAAAGCAACAACCGGGTTTTTATCGTTGTCACGCGGCACGGTAATTTCCGCCCCTGTGGACAATTCCCGCGCACGATGTGCGGCCAGCAAAACCAGGTCAAAATGGTTATCAACCTTGTCTACGCAATCTTCAACTGTGACACGCGCCATGTGGGAACTCCGAAAATGGTGTGAATGAATGGGCTGTCTACGCCTTTTCACCAGTAATGGCAAGGGCAATAGATGCAAGTTTATCAATCCAAAATCGGGACGATTTCGATCAATTCCTTGCGGTCAATTCGGCCAATAAGAACGTCGATATCGTCGCCGGTTACAGGGTGTACCCAGTCAGGTGCGACAGTTTTTAGCGGAACCAGAACAAACCCACGATCCTGGATGCGCGGATGGGGAAGTATCAGTTCATCCGGCCATTCTGTTTTCTGCAATTCCAGCGGCAAATTACGCCAGTTGTCGTATATTTCCCGCGTAGGCAAAACGCAGCCATCATAATCCAGCAGATCAATATCTATAAGCCTTGCACCCCAGCGCTGTTGCCGCGTGCGCCCCAAAGCGGCCTCGACATCATGCAAGGTGGCCAATAATTCTTGTGGATTTAGCGATGTGTGCGCACACACAACCGCATTCACATAGTCCGGCCCGCTCCCTGCCGGGAACGCAGGCGTTCGAAATAGCGGGCTGAATGCGCAAATATCTATAGGCTTGGCGCTTAATAATGCATAGGCCGATTGGATTATCTGTGCAGAATTTTCCAGCGGCGTTGCCTGATTGGACCCAAATGCAAGAAACACTGTCTTTTGGTTAGTTCTGTTGTTTTCTACTTGATCCAAGTAAATATACCCTTATGTTCATGCCTATTCAGTCTACAGGCACACGCAAATACTTTAGCCTATTGATTGAACCCAAATTACGGAATATTTTTAAAAAGGAAAACAATTATGTTTTACCGTGACGAACGTCTTGCTTTGTTTATCGACGGTTCAAACCTGTATGCGGCTGCAAAGTCGCTGGGTTTTGACATCGATTACAAACTACTACGCACAGAGTTTATGCGCCGTGGCAAGTTATTGCGCGCATTCTACTATACAGCACTTCTGGAAAACGATGATTATTCACCAATCCGCCCTTTGGTTGATTGGCTGAATTACAACGGCTTCACGATGGTGACAAAAGCAGCCAAGGAATACACTGATTCCATGGGCCGCAAGAAGGTCAAAGGCAATATGGATATCGAGCTGGCGGTGAATGCGATGGAGCTGGCACCGCATGTGGATCACATGGTGATTTTCTCGGGCGACGGCGATTACCGTCCCTTGGTCGAATCACTGCAACGCCAAGGCGTTCGGGTTTCTGTTGTCTCCACCATCCGGTCGCAACCTCCGATGATCTCGGATGATTTGCGCCGTCAGGCTGATAATTTCATCGAGCTGGATGAGTTGCGTGACGTTGTCGGACGCCCGATGCGCACGGATGACAACTTTGCACCGGCACCTGCACCGGCTGAGCCGGAAACAACCGAGTAAATAACTTAAGCCCCGAACCACAGCGTTTGGGGCTTAAAACATTACGGGATCTGTGCCATATCACATCCTATGAAACAAAAACTTACCCTTTATCTTGCCGCCCCGCGCGGATTTTGCGCAGGCGTTGACCGTGCCATCAAGATCGTCGAAATGGCGATCGAAAAATGGGGTGCGCCCGTTTATGTGCGCCACGAGATTGTTCACAACAAATATGTCGTCGACGGGTTACGTACCAAGGGTGCGATTTTCGTCGAAAACCTGGATGAATGCCCAACCGACCGCCCTGTCATTTTTTCCGCCCACGGCGTACCGAAATCCGTGCCTGCAAAGGCCACGGCACGCAACATGATCTATGTGGATGCCACCTGCCCGCTGGTCTCGAAGGTTCATATAGAGGCCGAACGGCATCACCAAACTGGCCTGCAAATGGTGATGATCGGCCACGCGGGCCATCCCGAAACTATCGGGACAATGGGGCAGTTGCCCGATGGCGAAGTGTTGCTGGTGGAAACCCCCGAAGACGTTGCAAAGCTAACGCCGCGCGATGGTGCCAAGCTGGCCTATATCACCCAAACCACTTTAAGCGTGGACGACACCACAGAAATTGTAAAAGCCCTGAATGCGCGGTATCCGAACATCATCGGCCCGCACAAGGAAGACATCTGCTATGCCACCACGAACCGCCAGGAAGCGGTCAAAGCTGTCGCACCAAAAATTGATGCGCTTCTGGTCATCGGCGCGCCGAACTCATCAAACTCAAGACGTTTGGTCGAAGTCGGTTCCAATGCCGGTTGCGAATATGCACAGCTGGTGCAGCGCGCCCGCGATATTGACTGGCGCGCGATGGACGGGGTGAAATCCGTTGGCATCACCGCAGGCGCATCCGCCCCTGAAGTACTGATAAACGAGGTTATTGACGCCTTTAAAACCCGCTACGACGTGACCACGGAAATCGTGGAAACGGCAGTGGAAAACATTGAATTCAAAGTGCCGCGCGTCTTGCGGCAGGCAGGGTAGAATGGCTGATCCCGAAACCATCGCAACCTACAACGCCACCGTCGGTGATTACGTGAAACTTGTCAGCCGTACCACACCTGACCGCGATTTGCGCCGGTTCATCAAGGCCGTCCCCAAGGGCGGTCTGGTGCTGGATTGGGGCTGCGGCCCGGGAAACTCTGCCGCTATGATGCAAGCGGCGGGCTTGTTGCCCGAGGTTGTTGACGCCTCTGAAAAAATGGTGGAACTGGCCCGCTCCAAGTACAACCTGAATGCCAGCCACGCCACATTCGCCGATCTTGATGTCACCAATCGTTACGACGGTTTGTGGGCCAATTTCAGCCTGCTGCACGCCCCCAAATCAGACATGCCCGATCATTTGCAAGCCGCACATACGGCCTTGAAGGCGGGCGGGTATTTCCATATAGGCATGAAACTGGGAACCGGCGAAAAGCGCGATAAAATGGCACGAATGTACACCTACTACGCAGAAGACGAACTGATAAGCCTGATTGAAAATGCAGGATTTACCATAGATTTCACCCGCAAAGACGCGATGAAGGGCATGGTCGGCCACGACGAGCCCTTTATCATCATAACCGCCCATGCCTGATCTATACGCCTACACAGACGGCGCCTGCTCAGGCAATCCCGGCCCCGGCGGCTGGGGGGTTCTGTTTCAGGCCCACAACGGCAATCAGGTCGTCAAAGAACGCACACTTAGCGGCGGGGCGGCAGACACCACCAACAACCAGATGGAACTTATGGCCGCGATCAGCGCGCTGGAAACACTGGCAAAGCCCAGCACCATTACCATCGTCACTGACAGCTCTTACGTCAAAGACGGCATCACCAAATGGATTCATGGTTGGAAGAAAAATGGCTGGCGCAACGCATCGAAAAAACCCGTGAAAAACACCGAACTTTGGCAACGGTTGGAAGAAGCTACCAAGCGGCACCAAATCACATGGGAATGGATCAAGGGCCATGCAGGCCACCCGGAAAACGAACGCGCCGATGAACTGGCCCGGATGGGCATGGAACCGTTTAAAGCGAAATAAACATATTTTGTCGTGTTCTTGCTAGTCGCATCATTTTTTATACGCATAGTGAAGGTGATTATACTTCTTTATGGACATATATCATGCTTGCCACTGCTATCGACAAAATCCAGGGCTCTCCGATTTCCGCCATTTTCGATCAGGCAACACGCCTGCGGGCAGAGGGTCATGACCTGATTGATTTCTCCGTCGGGGAACCCGATTTCGACACGCCCGAACATATCTGTGACGCAGGCATAAAAGCAATCCGGCAAGGGATCACGCGTTATACTGCGGTCGATGGAACAAATGACCTGAAAGCCGCGATCGTGCGGAAGTTCAAGGCTGATAACAATCTGGATTATAACCTTGCGGAAATTGTTATCAGCGCAGGGGCCAAGCCACTTCTGGCAACTGCCATACAAGCAGTGATTAATCCCGGTGATCAGGTAATCATCGCCACCCCCGCATGGCCGTCCCACATTGGAATGGTTCAGGTTTGCAGCGGCAAACCCGTTATCGTGCCCACAACACATGAAGATGGTTTCAAACTAAGTGCTGCCGCATTAAAGGCCGCCATCACGTCTAAAACCAGAATGCTGCTTTTGTGTTCACCGTCCAACCCCACGGGGGCGGTTTATTCCGCGCAGGCCCTTGCCGAACTAGCCGACGTGCTGCGCGCCCACCCCAACATCCTGATCATATCCGACGATCTTTATGAACATATCGTTTTCGACGACAACCGCTTTGCCACTCTGGCCGCGGTTGCCCCCGATTTACGCGACCGCATCCTGACCGTGAACGGCGTGTCCAAAGCCTATGCGATGACAGGCTGGCGTATCGGTTATGCCGGCGGGCCCAAATGGTGGGTGGATGGCATGCGCAAAATCGCGTCACAGATCAACGGCGGGCCTTCATCCATTAGCCAGGCCGCCAGCATTGCCGCACTGGACGGGCCGCAGGGTTTTCTGAAAACCTGGTGTGAAACCTACCGCAAAAGGCGTGACATTGCCCTTGAAGGTCTGGCCAAAATTGATGGCCTTAAAATCCTGAAACCCGAAGGTGCATTTTACCTGATGCCCCATTGCGGTGGGCTGCTGGGGCGAAAGCGCCCCGACGGGCGAACCATCAAAACCTCCAGTGGTCTGGCGTCATACCTGCTGGACGCAGGTGTTGTGATTGTCCCTGGGGCCGGCTTTTTCTGCGATCCGTATTTCCGCATGTCAATTGCCACATCAGAAGCAAATATCGTTGAGGGCATCCGCCGTATGACAACCGCTTGCAACGCCTTGAAATAGGAAACGCCATGACCTTATCCATGTCCGCATTTGCGCAAAACCTGACATATAACGACCTACCCGACGCATTGTTGCAGGTCTTGCGCCGCAGCTTTCTTGACACCATGGGGGTGGCGGCAATCGGATCAACCACAAAACTGTCCGGTTTGGCCCGAAAAGGCGCACTAGCGGTTTTCGGCACCGGCACCGCAGGGGGTGCGCGCATATTGATGGATGGCCGCACACTTAGCCCTGCGGGGGCGGCAATGGCAGGGGCCTTTATGGTCGACAGCATTGATGCCCATGACGGCACATCCCCCAACAAAGGCCACGCAGGATCAGCAGTTTTCCCCGCCCTTTTGGCTGTGGCCGATGCCATGCGCACAAATGGCACGCCAATAACCGGCAAAGACTTCGCCACTTGGCTGGCGGTCGCCTATGAGGTCAGCTACCGCGCGGGCCAGGTACAACACGCCACTTGCGCCGATTATCACACCTCGGGGGCATGGACAGCCGTAGGTGTCGCCGCCGCTTGCGCCAAAATGCTGGGCTGCGATGCGCAGGCAATCCGCCATGCGGCAGGTATCGGTGAATATCACGGGCCACGCAGCCAGATGATGCGTTGCATCGACTTTCCGACCATGCTGCGCGACGGCGTTGGCTGGGGTGCACCATCGGGTGTCACCGCCGCATACCTTGCCCGCGAAGGCTTTACCGGCGCACCTGCCCTGACCTGTGAAGGCAAAGACGCCGAACCCTATTGGCACGACTTGGGTGACACATGGCTGACCGTTGAACACACCCATTACAAACCCTACCCCTGTTGCCGCTGGGCGCACCCCGCGCTTGATGCAGTGCAAGTGTTGATGACCAAAAACAACCTGACGCATGACCGTGTCAAAGCGGTGAACATTAAAACCTTCCACAACGCGACACGGCTAGCAGGCCATGAACCGCAATCAGCGGATGAGTTTAGCTATGCCATTGCCTTCCCCGTGGCCGCGATGATCGTGCGCGGGCAGGTTGGTGTTGAAGAGCTGGCGCCCAAGACCCTGCAAGACCCCGACATTCTGCGCATCAGCCGTGCAACGACACTTATTGATGATCCACATATGACAGAAATAAGTATCGGCAAACGTTGGGCGCAGGTCACCATTATTGATACGGATGGCAATGCGTACATAGATGAACCCCGCACCCCGCGAGGTGATACGGACATGCCGTTAAGTGACGCGGAAATCAGCACGAAGTTTCATAGTTTTACTGATCCCGTTCTAGGGCACAAACGGGCAAACAAAATCGAAAGCCTGTCAGCGGGGTTTGACACTCTGGATGCAAACGATTTCGCAATACTCATGGGCTTATGCCTTTCGGCACCGTAAGGTCGAAAACCGCCCTACTGGCCAAAAAACCTCTGATAAATCCAGATCAGGGCTATCGCACCCAGCAAGCCGCCGATGAACATGCTTAGCACGCTGGATGCGCCGACAAACAGCGTAAACAGGGCGCGCAGGATGATACCGCCGAAAATCGCACCCAGCACACCGACGCCAATGGCAACCAGTGCATTGGTTTCCAGTTTCATAAAGCGCGTTGCCAGAAA
>DAOUQS010000165.1 GCA_030625465.1 Amylibacter sp.
CTTTATATTATCGCGCCGAACTATGCTGCCGGTAAAGGCATGGTTGCTGGTGTGAAGCGCAGCTTTAAGGGTAAAATTCTGGGCGCGGACATGACAACATGGCCGTCACAGCTGGATTTCTCGGCTGAGCTGGCAAAAGCCAAGGCATCAGGTGCCGAAGGTTTGTTTGTGTTCTATCCGGGCAAAGCCGGTGGTGCTTTTATGAAGCAGTACCAACAAGCTGGCCTGAAAAGCAGTCTGCCACTATACACAGTGTTTAGTGTTGACGCGTTGTCATTGCCTAAATTCCAGGCGGCCAACTTTACCGATGTTCTGGGAACACAGTTCACACAACACTGGGATCCAACATTGGATAATGCGCAAAACAAACGTTTTGTGGCGGATTTCCGTGCCAAGCACGGTTCCTACCCGTCGTTTTATGCAGCACAGGCTTACGACTCAATCTTCCTGATCAAGTCAGCGGTTGAAGCAGTTGGTGGTGATTTGACAAACATGGACGGCATGCGCGCTGCGATGAAGTCAGCAAGCTACCCTTCCGTGCGTGGTGAATACACATATGGCAACAACCATATGCCGATCCAGGCTTATTACCTGCGTGAAGTTGTTAAGGATGATGCAGGCGACTGGACCACAAAAGTCGTGAAAACGGTTTATGAGGCGCATCAGGATATCTATGCCAAAGATTGTGGCATGGAGTAACCTCCAACGCTTACATAAATTTAATATGGCCGGTTTTGCGGCCATATTAACCAACGCTTAGCGGACTTTACCTTGTGGATTATACACTTTTATTTATGCAGGTTTTAAACGGCTTGCAGCTGGGACTTTTGTTGTTTCTGGTCGCATCCGGCCTGACACTGGTTTTCGGCATTCTGGATTTTGTAAATCTGGCGCATGGCTCGGTTTATATGATCGGGGCATTTATCTGTGCGTCTTTGACCCTGTTTCTGGGCAACTTTCTTTTGGCGATTTTAATAGCTTTGCCGCTAACCGGTCTGGTCGGGTACGCCATCGAAGTGCTGGTTGCGCGCCGACTATATGACAAAGACCACCTTGACCATGTGCTGGGCACGTTCGGTCTGGTTCTGGTGCTGGATACGTTGGCCCATATCGTATGGGGCCCTGCGGGAATTACCGTGCCGTTGCCTGCATGGCTGGACGGACAGGTTGAACTGTTTGATGGCGCGGTCATTCCGGTTTTACGCTTATTGATCATCGGCACCGGTCTAGCGGTGGCGGGCGGTCTGGTTTGGCTGGTAAACTATACGCGACTGGGCATGTTGATCCGGGCGGGTGCATCTAACCGCACAATGGTGTCGGCCCTTGGTATTGATATCCAGATGCTGTTTGCGCTGGTATTTGCACTGGGTGCGATGCTGGCAGGGTTGGCGGGCATGCTGATTTCACCGCTTACCGGGGCCTCTATCGAGATGGGCGGACAGATTATTATTACGGCTTTTGTTGTAATTATTATCGGCGGCATCGGATCAATGAAAGGCGCTTTTATTGCGGCTGTCATTATCGGGCTGATCGACACTTTGGGGCGCTCGTTTCTGGATACGCTGTTTGTCTTGTTCATGAGCGAAAATGCGGCTGAAACTGCGGCGCCTGCGGTGTCCGCGATGATGATATATATATTGATGGCGATTATTCTTGCGGTGAAGCCGCAAGGCTTGTTCCCGCCAAAGGCACGCGGATGAAAAATATGACAAAAACAGGCTGGATTACAGTGATTGGCATGGTGATGCTGGCCATCTTACCCCCGTATTTTCTGCTGAACGGGCATGCGTTTTATATGGATCTGGCGCTGCGTCTGGTCATTTTGGGGATTGCTGCCGTTAGCCTGAACCTGTTGCTTGGCCATGGTGGTATGGTGTCTTTCGGGCACGCGGCATTTATCGGTCTTGGCGCCTATGCCGTTGGTATTCCTTCTTATCATGCCACATGGGGCGGGTTTGATCTGATTGCCAGTTATAACGGGCTGTTGCATCTGGCTTTGGCGATTGGGGTAAGTGCATTATTTGCCTTGATAACGGGGGCAATTAGCCTGCGTACAAAGGGTGTTTATTTCTTGATGATCACCATGGCATTCGGGCAAATGGCGTTTTTCCTGTTCCAGTCGCTGGATGTTTATAACGGTGATGATGGGCTGACGATTGATGTGCGGTCCGAGCTGCCGTTCATAAACCTTGATAGTCCGATGCAGCTTTACGGGCTAAGTTATGTGTCGCTTGTCATTGCAATGTTGATGGTCAAAATTATCGTCAATTCGCGCTTTGGCATGGTTTTGCAAGGTGCCAAAGATAATAACGAGCGTATGGTGACGCTGGGCTATAACACCTATTTCTACCGTCTGACGGCCTATGTTATTTCGGGCGCGATGTGTGGTTATGCGGGCTTCCTTCTGGGCAACTTCACCACGTTTATTTCGCCGGATATGATGCACTGGACGCGTTCGGGTGAATTGATGTTCATGGTTATTCTGGGCGGGGCATCTACTGCACTTGGACCGATACTGGGATCATCTGTGTTCATTTTGATGGAAGAGGTTTTATCGTCTTTTACAATATTCTGGCACCTGCCGTTCGGGCTGATGCTGATAGGTCTGGTTTTGTTCGTGCGCGGCGGGCTGATGGGCTTGTTCAAAGGCAAGGGAGAATAACATGAAACCCTTGTTGGAAGTAAAAGGACTGATGAAAACCTTTGGTGGCGTTGCGGCCACTGACAATGTGCATCTGGATGTGATGAAGGGTGAAATTCATGCAATTATCGGCCCGAATGGTGCCGGTAAAACCACGCTGATTTCACAGCTTTCAGGGGCGCTGCAACCTGATGCGGGAACCGTTCTGCTGAACGGTACGGACATCACCAATAAGCCTGCTTATAAGCGCGCTAAACTGGGGATTACCCGATCGTTCCAGATCACATCGCTAGTGATGGGAATGTCGGTTCTGGATAATGTGGCACTGGCGGTACAGGCCAATGACGGCCATTCATACAGGTTTTTGAAGCCTGCACGCAGTGTCACGCATATTCGCGAAAAAGCGATGGAAAGCGTGATCAAAGTCGGGTTGCGCAAGCGGGCAAATGATAAGACCTCGGCCTTGTCACACGGTGAACACAGACAAATGGAAATTGCCATTGCATTGGCGTCTGACGCTGAACTTATGCTGCTGGATGAACCTATGGCGGGGCTTGGCCCAACGGAAAGCGGCTTGCTGGTTAACTTTTTGAAAGAATTGAAAGGCCAGCGGACAATTCTGTTGATTGAACATGATATGGATGCAGTATTTGCCTTGGCTGACCGAATTTCGGTGCTGGTATACGGGCAGATTATTGCCACGGGTCTACCGGATGAAATTCGCCATAATGATGATGTGCGCCATGCTTATCTGGGGGAAGAATGATGCTTAAAGTATCCAATCTTGTTACGCATTACGGGACTTCTCAGGCCCTGTTCGGGGTTGATCTGGAACTTGGCGCGGGGCAGGTTGCGACCCTGCTTGGGCGTAATGGCATGGGCAAAACCACGACGATCAATTCAATCATGGGGGTGGTGCCGGCCAGCAGTGGCTCTATCACATTTGAAGGCACTGAACTTGTCGGCAGACCGTCCTTCAAGACCGCCAATCTGGGCTTGGGACTGGTGCCGGAAGGCCGCCAGATTTTCCCGAACCTGTCAATGTGGGAAAACCTTGTGGCCACGTCCAGCAATCATTTGAAAATTACAAACCCCTGGACAGTAGAGCGCATTTTTGACCTGTTTCCGGAACTGGCAACGCGCAAAGGTTCCATGGGAAATCTTTTATCGGGTGGTGAGCAGCAAATGCTGGCAATTGGGCGTGCTTTGATGACGAACCCCAAATTGCTGATCCTTGATGAGGCAACCGAGGGGCTGGCCCCGTTGGTACGGCAAAAAATCTGGGCCGCGCTGAATTTGGTCCGTGAACAGGGCATGTCTATTCTGGTGGTTGACAAAAACCTGAAGGATTTGCTGCGGATTGCCGACCGTAACTTTATTATCGAGCGCGGGAAAATCGTCTGGTCCGGAACCTCTGACGAGTTGCGCAAAGACCGCGACGCTTTGCACCGGTATCTTGGGGTTTAGGCAAGCTATCCACTAATTGAATAGGCGTATAAGATATTCAATTTCATTATGCGCCTGAAAAACACTACTCTGCCTAATAAATCACCCGGTGTTCCTGATTTTTATCAGTGAAATTATCCGATAAATGAATGGGAGCATTTCATGTTAAGCACAGAAAAAAACAACACTTTAACCCAGGTAGGCGCTGATACGCCGGCGGGGAAGGTCATGCGCCAATACTGGATACCTGCTGCCCTTTCAGAGGAATTAGACGGCGATCGGCCGATTGTACCTGTGACCTTGATGGGCGAATTGCTGGTTTTGTTTCGGAACGATGATGGTGAATTGGGTCTGATAGACCGCCGCTGTCCGCATCGCGGTGTTGATCTGTGCTATGGTCGCCTTGAAAACAACGGTTTGCGCTGTCCTTTTCATGGCTGGAACTTTGGCGCGGATGGCCAATGTCTGGAACAACCTGGTGAGCCTGAAGACTCGCTTGCTTACCAGAAGGTTAAAACAAGCGCCTATCCGGTTGTCGAAAAAAACGGCATTATTTTCACCTTTATGGGTGAAGGCACGCCGCCCGCGTTTCCGAACTTTGATTGTTTCCGCGCGCCTGAAAGCCATGTGTTTTCCTACAAAGGCCACTGGGGTTGTAACTGGTTGCAGGCGTTAGAGGTTGGCATTGACCCGGTTCACGCATCATTCCTGCACCGTTTTCTGGAAGACGAAGATCC
>DAOUQS010000079.1 GCA_030625465.1 Amylibacter sp.
GCAATCGGTCATCGCCCATGAAATCGGGCACATTACAGGCGGCCATATCACCCAGCGGGTCGCTAATATAGGTACCGCCAATGGTGCCGCCGGGCTGGGGCTGATCCTGGGTATTCTTACAGCTGCCGCTGGCGGCGGTGAAGGTGCCGTCGGTGTTGCCGCCGCAGTGCAATCCTTGGGGCAACGCAATTATTTAGCCTTTACGCGCGGACAGGAAAGTGCAGCCGATCAATCCGGCGTGCGTTACATGGCGCGCGCAGGCATTGATCCGTCTGCTTCTATTGATGTGCTGGAACTTTTTCGCGGGCAAGAAGCGCTTAGCATCAGCCGGCAAGATGCCTATGCCATCACCCACCCTTTGAATTCGCAACGTATTTCCGATCTGGAAACCTATGTCGCCGCCTACAGGGACCGACCGACCACCCAGGCCCCGAACGTGCATTACTGGTATGACAGGGCGCGGGCAAAATTTGACAGCTTCATTGGCAACCCGCAAGGCGTGCTGCGCAAGCTGAAAAAATCGGACACTGGTGAGATTGCAACCCTGACCCGCGCCATCGCCTATCACCGGCTGCCCAACAAAAAGAAATCACTTTCCGAGATTAACCGCCTGCTGTCCATGCGCCCCAATGATCCATATTACCAAGAGCTTTATGGCCAGATACTACTGGAAAACGGCAATGCTGCCAGTGCGGTGTCTGCCTATAAAAAAGCCGTGCAATTAGCCCCGAAAGACCCCCAAATCCTTGCCGGACTGGGCCGCGCACAACTGGCTGACAAATCCGGATCTTCTGCAAAAGTAGCACTTGCCACATTGAAGAAATCCTATTCCCGTGATCCCTATAACGGGCGTATGTTGCGAAACTTGGGGGTGGCTTATGCGAAAACAGGCAACCCGGGCATGGCCTCGGTTACAACAGCCGAACGATATGCGCTTGCATCTAACTTTAAACAGGCCGAAATACATGCTAGACGTGCAATCAAGTTATTGCCCGAAGGAACAACCGGGTGGCGCAAGGCGGCAGATATTCTGGCAATATCCGAGCGGCTTAATAAGCGCAAAAAGAAAAGGTAGATTATGTTGAAAACCATCAAAGCTGTTTTTGCAGCAACCCTTTTAAGTGTCGCAACACCTGCGATTGCACTTGATCTGAATGCGATGACCCCGCTGGAAAAAGAGCAATTCGGGCACCAGGTGCGCGCATACCTGCTGGAGAACCCCGAGGTTCTGGTCGAGGTTTTTAGCGCACTGGAACAACGCCAACAGGTTGCCGAATTACAAGAGGACGTGACCTTGCTGGCGGCATACATGGGTGAAATCCAGAATGATGGCTATTCATGGGTTGGCGGAAACCCGGATGGCGACATAACCTTGGTTGAATTTATTGATTACAAATGCGGGTATTGCCGCAAAGCACATAAAGAGGTCGCCAATCTGGTTAAAACAGATGGCAATATCAGATTTATCGTCAAAGAATACCCGATTCTAGGCGAGGATTCATACAATCTGTCCCGCGCGGCCATTGCGACACTGCAAAGTCTGGGGCCTGATGCCTATAAAAAAATGTACGATCAGTTCATCAAACATAACGGGCCGGTCACAGATAAAGCCATTAAGTTTCTTGCCGACAAGGTCGGTCTGGACGGGGATATCATTGTTGCACAGCTAAAACAGGCATCGGTTGACGAACAAATCAGAAAAACCCGCATGCTGGGTGAAAACCTGAACATTACCGGGACGCCTGCGTTCATTTTCAATGACCAGATCATCCGTGGATATATACCCGGCGACGCCATGGAACAGATCGTGGCAGAGATGCGCAGCCAGGCACAATAGTAAAAAACGCCTGCGGATCACAACAATGCTTTAACCCTGCGTTAAGACATAGTATACATTGGGGAATGCCCGTATCGGGTGATAACGGCTGAGGCAAATATGACTAAAAAAGATCAAGATACCGATGTGAAATTCATTCAGTCACTGGCTGAATTACTCCGCGAGAATGACCTGACCGAATTGCAGGTCAAGCGTGATTACGGCGATGATAAAACCCTGAATGTACGGGTATCGCGCCAGACAGTTATTGCTGCGGCACCACAAGCAGTTGTAGCCGCACCTGCCATGGCTGCCGCCGCACCGGCAATTGCCGCTGCCACAAACGAAGCCCCCGCATCCGACGATCCGGCACAACATCCCGGTGCAGTCACATCGCCGATGGTTGGCACAGTTTATCTGTCCCCCGAACCCGATGCCGCACCCTTTATTACGGTCGGCGCCAGCATTACCGAAGGCCAAACGCTGTTGATCATTGAAGCCATGAAAACAATGAACCAGATACCGGCGCCAAAATCCGGCAAAATCACCCGCATACTGGTTGATGACGGAACACCGGTCGAGTTTGGCTCGCCACTTGTCATTATCGAATAATCGCTCAATCTAAAGGAGCAGCCCCCATGTTTTCCAAGGTCCTGATCGCGAACCGAGGCGAAATTGCCCTGCGCGTTATCCGCGCGTGCAAAGAGCTGGGCGTCAAAACAGTTGCAGTCCACTCGACCGCAGATACCGATGCCATGCATGTCCGCATGGCCGACGAAAGCGTTTGCATTGGCCCGCCCCCCGGCACCGACAGCTACCTTTCAATTCCCGCACTTATCTCTGCTTGTGAAATAACCGGGGCCGAAGCCATTCACCCCGGCTATGGTTTTTTGTCGGAAAACGCGGAATTTGTACAAATCGTTGAAGAACACGGCCTGAAATTTATCGGCCCAAGTGCAGCACATATCCGCATGATGGGTGATAAAATAACCGCGAAAAAGACCATGATCGACCTTGGCGTACCATGTGTACCGGGGTCTGACGGCGGTGTTGCCAACCTTGAAGAAGCCCATAAAATAGCCGATGCAATGGGTTTTCCCGTCATCATAAAAGCCACAGCAGGTGGCGGCGGGCGCGGTATGAAAGTCGCCAATACCAAAGATGATCTGGCCGAAGCGTTTGGCACGGCCCGCTCTGAAGCCAAGTCCGTATTTGGAAATGCCGAGGTCTATATTGAAAAATACCTGACATTACCGCGCCATATCGAAGTGCAGGTCTTTGGCGATGGTCGTGGGCGCGCGGTGCATCTGGGCGAGCGTGATTGTTCACTACAACGCCGCCACCAGAAAGTTTTCGAAGAAGCCCCCGGGCCTTGTATCACACCGGAAATCCGTGCGGAAATCGGCAAAACATGTTCAGATGCCATCGCGGCCATCGGATATGAAGGTGCGGGTACCATCGAGTTCTTGTTTGAACGGGACGAATTCTTTTTCATCGAAATGAACACGCGCCTGCAAGTAGAGCATCCGGTCACCGAAGCTATCTTCGGTGTTGATCTGGTCAAGCAACAATTGCGTGTGGCCGCCGGCGAAGAGATGACCCTGAAACAGGAAGATCTGTCGATCAAGGGTCATGCCATCGAAGTGCGGATTTGCGCTGAAAAGCTACCGAATTTCACGCCCTGCCCGGGCAAAATAACGACCTACCACGCCCCCGGCGGCTTGGGTGTTCGTATGGATTCCGCGCTTTACGACGGTTATTCAATCCCGCCCTATTACGATAGTCTGATCGGCAAATTAATCGTAACCGGCCGCGACCGTGAAGGTGCATTGGCCCGTTTGAAACGCGCATTGGAAGAACTGATCATTGATGGTGTGGACACCACAACCCCGCTGTTTCATGCGCTGTTGCAAGAGGATGCGATCCTTAAAGGCGATTATGATATCCATTGGCTTGAAAAGTGGTTGAAAGACCGGACTTTCGAATAAAGGCCGCAAAAGGTGGCCGCCAAACAACACAATAAAATCACCCCGCAACTACTGCTGCGTGCTTATGCATCCGGTGTTTTCCCGATGTCTGACAGTATCGACGACCCCGAGATATACTGGGTTGACCCGCAATTGCGCGGTGTTTTTCCCTTGGACAATTTTCACGTATCGCGCAGGTTGGTGCGCCGTATCAAAAGACAAGAATACACCGTGACGGTAGACCAGTGTTTCAGTGTGGTGGTTACGGCTTGCGCCAATCGCGCGGAAACCTGGATCAATGCAGAGATTTTTGATCTTTACGGGCAGCTTCACGATCTGGGATACGCCCATTCGATCGAGGTTATGGACGGCACAACACTGGTCGGCGGCGTATATGGTGTGGCCCTGAACGGTGCTTTCTTTGGCGAAAGCATGTTTTCCTTACGGACGGATACGTCAAAAATTGCCCTGACTTATCTTGTGGCGCGGCTAAAACATGGGGGCTTCACTTTGTTTGACACCCAGTTCCAAACCCAGCATTTGCAAAGCCTGGGGGCCAGCGAAATTTCGCGGTCTGACTACCAGCAACAACTGGAAAAAGCATTAAACACAACGGCGGATTTCTCCAGGTTGGCAGTAACGGCTCAGCCGTCAGAGATTTTGCATCTTAGCAACCACACGTCATAGCGCGGATGGTCAAGTGCGGATAATGCAGGGCTTGACGCAATCATCCACGCATCAAATCTGGGCTGCTCTTCCCGTATATCCATGATCCTCAGCAAAGCATATGCATCGCTATTCGGGTTTTCTTTGGGGTAACGGCAGTCATTCACCGTAATCGTCAAACGCTCATACGTTTGTGTCTGGCCAATAGGAATGGTTAAGTCCCGAACCTCACCGGTAAGGGTATCAAGCGTGCGTAATTCTGCGGCAATTCCGTTTTCGGTTTCAACCTGATTTTGCGCCGCGACCGGCACAACCATGCACAGTCCGGTAGCAAAAACAATCAGCGCGCGTATCATTCGTTCCCTGACACGAACTTCATAAGCAAAGTTATGAAACTTACACTGCCTTGGGTGTCTTCAATCTCGCCGCCATTTTCAACGGGAAATTCGGATGCTCCGGGAATAATCTCAATGAAATTTCCACCCAGCAAACCTTCGGATGTGACTGCGATGGCACTATCATCCGGAATTTCGACATTATCGCGGATTTCCACATCAAGCTCTGCACGAAAAGTTGTCGGGCTTAATTCCATACCGGTAACAGAGCCAATTTTGACACCTGCCATACGCACATCGGTTCCAAGCGTAATGCCTTCCGCACTGCGGAAACTGGCGGAAACCGTATAGGTATCTTTTGGTGCTGAAATACCGATTGTGTTGGAAGCGTAGTATAAAAAGCCACCGGCAGCGACGACAACTAAAGCCCCGACAGCTGTTTCTAGAGGGTTACTTTTCATCTGTATTACGCCCTATTTTGGCTGCCATGCTTCATAATCGCTTCGGTCCGCTGGTTTTGCAGCACGGATACTGCCTGCAGGGGCATAGGCCATTTCGGTTCCCGTCAGGTTTTCCTGATGTGGTTGTTCCCAAGACTTATGCGTCAGCGGTTTCTGGTCTGGCGTTTCTTTGAACGTGTGGTGCAACCAGCCATGCCAGTCTGCCGAAATGCGGCTGGCTTCGACATCACCATTGAATATCACCCACCTGCGTTTAGCGTCACGCGTTTCATAAAACACATTGCCCTGTGCATCTTCACCAACACGCACACCTTTACGCCATGTATAGAATTGCGTGTTAATTGTCTGGCCATGCCACCAAGTGAAAATTCGTTTAATGAAGTTCATAATCCAGCCTTAATCGTTGCTAAGAACTCTATGCCCAATTTTACGTGAAACGTCCAGTCAGATTAAGACGCCGAGGCACTTTCATCCGCAACAGCTGCATCACCGTATACAATCAACGGCTCGCCTTCGTTGCGCGCGGCCTCTTCATTGACCACAACCTCTGTGACATTTTCCAGACTTGGCAGTTCAAACATCGTATTCAGCAAAATATCTTCCAGAATAGAACGCAAACCACGCGCACCGGTTTTGCGTTTAATCGCGCGTTTGGCAATCGCGCGCAGCGCATCATCGGTGAATGTCAGTTTGGCATCTTCAAGTTCAAACAAAAGCTGGTATTGCTTCACAAGTGCATTTTTAGGTTGCGACAGGATCGTTACAAGCGCGTCTTCATCCAGATCGGTTAGCGTTGCGATCACCGGCAAACGTCCGACAAATTCAGGGATCAAACCGAATTTCAACAGATCTTCCGGCTCAAGATCCTGGAACACCTCGCCGACAGAGCGGCTTTCTTCATCTTTGACATCCGCGCCAAAACCTATAGCAGAGCCTTTGCCGCGTTGTGATATAATCCGGTCAAGACCCGCAAATGCACCACCGCAGATAAACAGGATATTTGTGGTATCCACCTGCAAAAATTCCTGTTGCGGATGTTTGCGCCCGCCTTGCGGGGGAACAGATGCAACCGTCCCTTCCATAATTTTCAACAAGGCCTGCTGCACACCCTCGCCCGATACATCACGGGTAATCGAAGGGTTGTCAGATTTGCGGGTGATCTTGTCGACCTCGTCAATATAGACGATGCCGCGCTGCGCACGTTCCACATTATATTCAGATGCTTGCAGCAGCTTCAGGATGATGTTTTCGACATCCTCACCAACATAACCCGCTTCGGTCAATGTGGTCGCGTCAGCCATTGTAAACGGCACATCCAGAATGCGCGCAAGGGTTTGCGCCAGCAGTGTTTTACCGCAACCGGTCGGGCCGATCAGCATGATGTTGGATTTCGCCAGTTCAACTTCGCTGTTGTTTTCAGAATGGTTCAGGCGCTTGTAGTGATTGTGCACAGCAACCGATAAAACCTTCTTCGCAACGGTTTGCCCGATAACGTAATCGTCCAGAACCTGGCATATTTCCGCTGGTGCAGGTACACCGTCAGAAGTTTTCAGGGTCGTTGACTTAGCTTCTTCACGGATAATATCCATGCAAAGCTCGACACATTCATCACAGATAAACACTGTCGGGCCCGCAATCAACTTGCGGACTTCGTGTTGGCTTTTGCCGCAAAATGAACAGTAAAGCGTGTTTTTTGACTCGCTGTTATCTGAATCTGCCATAATTTACTCCGCCTGTGCTCGTTGTTTGGGCCTTTAAAGTGCTTTGTTAGCCCTATATTTCGTCTATAATATGGCAGTTTTTTACGCTACACAATGCTCTTAATTTATGTCCCAATATAGTTAAGACATCCTGAAAATCAGCAGTGACCCGACGTGCGGGGACTACACTTCTTCATCTTTGGTACGATGCTGCACAATTTCGTCGATTAAACCCCAGTCTTTTGCATTCTCTGCCGTCATGAAGTTATCACGATCCAGCGCATCTTCGACCACTTTCAGTTTCTGACTGCAATGCTTGACATAAATGTTGTTCAACCGGTCCTTCAGTTCAAGTATTTCCTTGGCATGCAGTGCTATATCAGACGCCTGCCCCTGAAATCCGCCGGATGGCTGATGCACCATGATCCGTGAATTCGGCAATGTGAACCGCATTCCCTTTTCGCCGGATGCCAACAGCAAAGACCCCATCGATGCCGCCTGCCCGATGCAAAGCGTCGAGACTTTCGGGCGGATGTATTGCATCGTGTCATAAATTGCCAAACCAGAGGTTACCACACCGCCGGGGCTATTGATGTACATCGCAATGTCTTTCTTGGGGTTTTCAGCCTCTAGAAACAGCAATTGCGCCACGATCAGTGTCGACATGCCGTCATGCACAGGGCCGGACAGAAAAATAATGCGTTCTTTCAGCAGGCGGGAAAAGATATCATAAGCCCGTTCACCACGTGCAGTTTGTTCAACCACCATGGGAACAAGGGTGTTCATATATACTTCTAATGGGTCTCTCATCGTCTCGCCTGTCATTTTTGTTTCATGCTTGTCGCACATAAGTCTAACCAAAACATTAGTGCCCCGTAACAGCATAGGCAAGGCCCGTTTCCAAGAGTTTTTAGCTGTCCGTTCAATTTTTACACCCTCCCGCAAAGTGCTGCTAAATGCCGCTGAAACTTGGTTGCAAAAATACCACGAAAGCGACATTGCAAGACAGTAACGCAAGGTCACGTTTGACTGAAAACACCAATAGTTACTATGGTCGGCGCAGGGAATATAGGCGAAAAGGGAGCATCTTCGAGATGAAATTCACTACCAAAACACTACTAAGTGCAACAACACTACTTGCAGCCAGTGCAGGCATGTCACACGCAGCGGGTCTAGACCGGGCAACATTCAGCGCAGCCATTTTGTACCAAGAAGGTAC
>DAOUQS010000071.1 GCA_030625465.1 Amylibacter sp.
ATAGTGATCAGAACATCGGGCTGCATTGCAACTGCCGCTTTGGCCGTCTGGTTGATCCGCCGCATAATCTTGGGGATAGACGGAATAACCTCGAACAATCCCACGATTGTCAAATCCGACATTGGGAAAAGCGACTTAAGCCCTGCGGATTGCATCATTTCCCCGCCAACACCGGAAAATACAACCTGATCCTGTGTCAGTTGTTTCAGACCCCGCATAAGGCTTCCGCCAAGCTTGTCACCCGATGGCTCACCCGCGATGATAAAAACCTTTAACGGGTCTGCCATCAGGACACTTTCTGCGCTTCAAATCCGTGTATGAACAATCCAAAGCGATCCGCCATAGCAATGGTTTCAACCAACCCCAGGATCAGGACGCCCTGATCTTGAACTGCAATGCCGCTAAGGCCGGCTTTTGCGGCATTTTCAATGGTTTCAGGGCCGATTGCTGGCAAATCAATCTGCCAGTCCTGCCCCTGTTTCGGGGCCTTTACCAACACGCCCTGCCCTGATTTTGCATTCGGCCTGCACCCGTCCGAATTCAGCGCAATAAAGCGCAACATCGCATCGGTGCCTTGAATGGTTTCCACCCCAAGACACAGGCCTTGCGCCACAACCGCGCCTTGGCCAACGTCCGCAATACCCATTTGCGTGACAATGGTTTTGGCGCGCTCCATATCGGTAAAATCATCCGCCGATGGCTTGGCCTTTGTCAGCGTGCCGCACGGCGCAAGCAGATCGGTCAAAACCTCATGCGCCCCGATAATCTTGATATCCTCGGCTTCAAATACGGCGCGCACCGCATCCAGTGTTTTGCTGTCACCGCTTTTCAGCGCCGGCAGTAGCTTTGCCGCGATAGAGATTAATTTAAGGTCGAACTTCAATGGGTTCATACGCGGTCTTGCGATGTGCCCTGCAAAAACAACCTCATGGCACCCGGCCTGTTTAAGCGCTTTGAAAATCTTGCCCGGTTTTTCAAAGGTAACATCAACAAGTTCTTCGGTTGTCACCCAGTCAGGGCGAAATCCGTTAAAACAGACCAAAAGGACTTTGCGACCGTTCTGTTTAGCCGTTTTAGCCAGCATTTCGGGCAAGCGGCCTTTGCCGGTAATGATTGCAAGGGGGCTGCTTGGCATTGGATTACCGTCCCTTTGGCGTACAAATACCACGCGAGGTTTCCGCCTGTGCAAAGGTTACCATTTGCGCAACAAGCCCGCTATCAGGGTAGTCGGTCAAAGCTTTCGCCAAGCGTTGCTGCAACGTATCTGTATCTTGGTGGAAGACATCCTTGAATGCCGCGCGCAGGTTATTGATATCCGCCTTGTCAAAACCCCGACGTTTCAGCCCCACCAGATTAAGTCCGGCAAGATCGGCACGGTTGCCGTGGGCCATACCGTACGGAATAACATCTTCGGCGACGGCCGCAAAACCTGCAAGCATCGCACCAGTGCCAATACGGCAAAACTGGTGAATGGCCGAAAGGCCGCCCATGATCACATTGTCTTCGACAACCACATGGCCGGCCATGCTGGCATTATTGGCCATGATAAGATTATTACCCAGAATGCAATCATGGCCGATATGGATGTTGGCCATTAACAGGTTATTATTGCCGACTTTTGTAATGCCGCCACCGCCCTTTGTTCCGGGGTTCAATGTGGCCCCTTCCCGAATGCAGTTTTTAAAGCCGATTTCCAGCTTGGTACGTTCACCTGCATATTTCAGATCCTGAGGAGCATGCCCGACGGATGCAAACGGATAAATGCTTGTGTCATTACCGATTGTAGTCCAGCCGTTCACAACAACATGGGTTTTAAGGATACAGCGATCACCTAAAGTCACATCCGGGCCGATATGTGAAAAAGCGCCTATTTCGCAATTTTCACCAATGACCGCTCCGTCTTCGACGATAGCCGCCGGATGAATTTTGGCAGAGGGGTGAATGGTCATATTAGGCCTCTTCCGGCGGCACAATCATCGCCGCGAAGTCAGCTTCGGCAACGATTTTGCCATCTACAATCCCATCACCGTGGAATTTCCAGATTTTACCGCGACCACGGACGACTTTTACATGCAATTCCAGCACGTCACCCGGCCCCACCACATGGCGGAATTTGCAATTGTCGATAGTCAGGAAATAGACCAGCGCACCACTGTCCACCAGCCCAAGCGATTTGCCAACCATAATGGCGGCGGTTTGCGCCATGGCTTCAACAATCGTGACCCCCGGCATAACCGGTTGGGATGGAAAATGGCCTTGGAAATGCGGCTCGTTGCAGGTTACATTTTTAATGCCAACGGCGCTGGTCGAGGTACATTCGCGCACTTTATCAACAAAAAGGAATGGGTAACGATGCGGTATCAGTTGTTTGATTTCCAGAATATCAATTTCGGTGGAAGTTGTATCGCTCATGCGTTTTGGCCTTTTTTAAATTGTTACTTCTGATTAGCAACCTATGGGCTATTGATCAATAGATTGGCTAGGGTTGTTCCAAAGGAACTGCCGATCCCAAAACCTGATTTATACGCTGGATTGCACCATCGGTGATATCACCAGAATTGGCTGAGATGAAGATTGCCTGATCGTTTAAAATAAACTGGATACCGCGTTCGCGCATCAGTTCGATAATAATCGGTCTTGCCTGTGCAAAGAATGCACGTTGCGCCTGAATGCGCGATGCATTCAGCTCGTTCAGCTTTTGTGATTGGTTCCGGCGGATTGTTTCAACTTTTTTGTTGAAAATCGAGGCGAGTTTGCGGAATTCCACATTTTCAAGCTCTTTGCGCTTTTGTGTCAGGTCGGATTCTTCTTGTGCCAGTTCCTTTTCAATGCGTCGGTTTTCTTCGGCCAGTATTGTTGCGTCATTCTGGAATTTTTGATTAAAGCTTTGCCCGAATAGGCTATCCGAAAACAATCGGTCCTGGTCAATCGTTGCAACAGGCAAAAACTGATCGGATGTAAGATAACTTTGCGCAAGCAGCCCCGTAGTAGAAAACAAAGTTAGGCTAAGTGCGATAAGTCCCAGACTGTTTTTGATCCTGCCCATTTGCCACTAGAAGCGCGTGGCGACTGAAAAGCGGAAGGTTTCAGTGTCATCATAGTCTTCTTTTTTGAATGGTGACGCAAAATCAAACCGCAATGGGCCAATTGGCGTTTCCCAATACAATGTTAACCCAACAGATGCCCTGACAGATCCTGTATCATCAAAACCACCATTGAAATCCAGACCCCAAAGCGAGCCTATGTCCAGGAATATACCGGCATGAATGCCGTATTCTTCCGGCAGGCCGATCGGGAAGCTGGCCTCGGTGCGGATTGCATAATACTGATTGCCGCCTAAAGACTGGTCAACAGTCGTATCGCGTGGTCCAACACCTTGTTGTTCAAAGCCGCGCAAGCTGGCGCCGCCCAGCATAAAGCGTTCGGTGATAAGTGTGGCCGGATCGGATGATATGATAATCCCGCCTTCAACTTCGGCGGTTAAAATAACCTCTTCATTGAAAAGCGCCTTGAAGTATTTAGCATTCATCGTCGTGCGGGAATAAGTTCTGTCCCCTGTAAATCCGGCAAACTGTTGTGTAACTGAAAAGTTATAGCCTGATGTCGGTTCAATAATCGAGTTCCGTTTATCAATACTGTAACTGGCACCAAGTATACCGGTGGATGTCTTGCCAAAATCATTCTGCATAACAATAGATGCTTCACCCGGGTCATCGTTGCCTGTCCCGGTATCTGAATTTTCTTTAATATTGTCGCTTGAGAAGTTCGCGAAAAGTCTTAACCGTCCATGTTTACTGATTGGAAATGAAATACTGGGAGAGAAGTTCGCGGTTGCCGTATCATATGGCGTATCGCTAAGCTCAACTGTTCCGAAACCCATATTCAAACCGAACCTCAAATCACGGCCCAGAAATGCGGGTTCTACGAAATTGAACCTTGCAAGACTGTCTTCTGATGACGCATTGATCGATGCGCCAACAGACTGGCCACGGCCCAGAAAGTTTCTTTCCTGTATATTTATGGCAACGCCAAGACCACTGTCTGTACTGGCTGTAATACCAAAACCAAGTGTACCAGTTGATTGTTCTTCCAGATTGACATCCAGAATGACTTGTTCCGGGCTGGACCCTTCACGCGTTTGCACATCAACGCTTTTGAAAAAACCGGTTTTGCGAACTCGGTTTGTCGCTTGCCTAACTTCACGTTGATTGAACGGATCACCTTCAACCGTGTCGAATTTCCCTCGGATAACCCGATCTAGCGTGGTCGAGTTGCCTTCAATATCAATACGCTCAACAAACCGTCGTTGGCCTCGCACAATGCTGATTTCAATATCCAGCGTGCGGTCTGCATTATTTCGGGTGATGCGCGGTGTCGCGTGAACAAAGTTCTTGCCTGCCAGTGCCGCCTGATGGTCAATACGTTCCAGCACAGAGTCTATTTGCGTTGCGATATAGGTAGAGCCGGACTTTATTGAATTCAGCTTTTGGTATTCTTCGGCATCAATATCACTTTCAAGACTGATAATTGTAACCTCGCCAAACTCAAACGGTTGGCCTTCTTGAATTGTGTAGGTGACTTGGAATGAATTGCGCTGTTTTGCGAATTCAGCAGTGGTGGATTGCACTTGAAAATCAATATAGCCGCGTTTTAAGTAAAATTGGCGCAACTGTTGCTTATCAACCGCTAAACGATCTTCAATATAGGTGTCACCCTTAACAACACTTTTCAGCAAACCAGCCTGTTTTGTTGCTAAAACACGCTTTAACCGTCTGTCGGAAAATATTCGGTTGCCAATAATTGTTATACGGCCGATTTCTGTTATCTTGCCTTCTTTAACTTCAAAGACCAGATCAACACGGTTATCACTGCGGCGGATGATTTTCGGCGATACTGTGGCCGCTAAACGACCGGTAACAGAATATGCCTCGGCTATGGTTTTGGCATCAGCCTCGGCAAGTATTGGTGAAAATGCACGGCGCGATTTGGATTGTAACAATTCAAGCAACACATCATCTTTGATTTTTTTATTGCCTTCAACCCGTATAAGATTGATCGTCGGGTGTTCAACAACCTCGATAACCAGCCGTCCGCCTTCGGGACGGACATCGACGGATTCAAACAGGCCGGACTTGTTCAGGTTTTGCGTCGCGGCGTTAACCTGCCCCGGTGTCACACGATCCCCTGAAGCAATCCCTGCAATGGACCGAATGGTATCGGATGCGATACGCGCGTTACCGGCCACATCGATGCGGCTGTAAACCGCAGTTGCTTGCGCATGTGCCATGTTGAATTCAGATGTAAGAGTAAGTGATGCGAAACCAACCGCGATCACGAACGTCAAAGATTTGAAGGTGGATTTTGTCGCTTCATTAACAGTCTTAAATGCCATCAGATTAACTCTTGCCCGTATTTACCCTTGATGCTTGCGGTATAACACGGGAATGTCTGCGGCACCACCTATTTTGACATCGCTCAGAACATTCTTGTGAAGTCATTGAATGTCGAAAACAACATTAATGATAACAATAACATCAACCCCGTGGTCATGGCTATTTGCACAATTTTCGGACTTGGGGGACGCCGGAACAATGCCTCAAAACCGTACATCAACAAATGCCCGCCATCCAAAACCGGAATCGGCAGCAGGTTCAGGAAACCGATTGCTGTCGATATAAAGGCGATCAGTTCGATAAAGGGTAGCAGACCCACTGATGCTGTCTCACCTGACATCTGCGCGATACCCAAAGGCCCTTGCAGGTTTTCCGCACCAACCTTGCCAGACACAATAAGATAGATGCTGGTTACAGAGTTCGAGATGACATTATATGTACTGCGTGCGCCATAGTATGCCGACTTCAGGAACGGAACGTCATCACGTCCGGATTCGAACGCAAATGCGCTGGCGACACCGATCATCATGCGCTTGTCAAATTCGTTTTTACTGATTTGAACATCCCTGAATTCAGGTGATATTGCCATCGTCAGTTCTTCGCCGTTACGCCAGACCCTTAAATCGACCGAGGCCTTGTCTATGGCTTTAATTGTCTCGATGAGTTGTGAAAACGAATGCAGCGCGATCCCGTCCACAGACAAGAACACATCGCCCTTTTTCAGCCCTGCCTTACTTGCAGGCGATACAGGCATGACCCAACCGACCAATGCAGGGGTTGGAAACGGGCCGATAACATCCTGTTTTCGCCCATCACGCTCGACCGAATAGGTAATCTTTGACATAGAGTCTAATTCGGACGAAACTTGGATAATATCCGAGAATTTTTCAACCTTCGTACCGTTCAGGGCCAGAATTCGATCACCTTCAAGTAATTGCGATTGCGCCTGTGGCAATGGCACAAGCTTTGCAATCACAGGCTCGTTCGACACAGTCCCGCTGGCGTATATGATGCCGGCAAAGATAATCGTGGATAATATGAAATTGGCGAAAGGGCCTGCGGCAACAGTCAAAGCGCGTTTATAAAGCTTCGCGCCACCAAGCGTTTTGTGCCTTATTGCCTCATCGACAGGTTCTGCATCCGGACGGCTGGCGGCATCCGCATCACCCAGAAAACGTACATATCCGCCCAGAGGGATTGCCGAGACCTGCCATTTGGTGCCGTGTTTATCGAAACGTGAAAATAAGACCGGGCCAAAACCCAATGAGAAGACCTCTGCGTGTATCCCGCACCAGCGCCCGACGATATAATGGCCGTATTCATGCACCGCAACAACGATGCTAAGCACGATGATAAAGGGAACCACTGTTGACAGGAAGCCACCGATTAGGGGGATATAATTCAGGAAATCAAACATTACTTATTACTCATTTCTACCAGATTTAACACATTTTGACGTGACCAAGTATCGGCCTTTGATATCTTATTTAGAGTATCTGCATCGGAATTTCCCAAGTTGTCAATAGATTGTACGGTTTTGTTAACCAAACGTGACATCTCTAGAAAGCCTATTTTACGCTCAAGAAACAAATCCAGACACTGTTCTTTGGCGGCATTGAACACTGTACCGGCAAGCCCGCCAAGGCGCATAACATCATGGGCAATGGAAATGGCCGGGAAGCGTTTTGTATCGGTGGCCATAAAATCCAGCCGGGACAGTTTGGTGAAATCCAGGCGGTCTATCCCCACATCCAAACGATCCGGATAGAATAAAGCATAGCCAATGGCAAAACGCAAATCGGCAGGCCCCATATGGGCCATAATAGACCCGTCATTGAAACCGACCATGCTGTGGATGGTCGATTGCGGGTGTATAACGACTTCTATTTTGTGCTCGGCGATATCAAACAATTCTTTTGTCTCGATAATTTCCATTGCCTTGTTAAACATTGATGCGCTGTCGATCGAAATACGCAGACCCATAGACCAGTTTGGATGGTCAGCGGCTTGTTTTGGCGTAACATGCGCCATTTCATCGAGCGGCATTCGTAAAAAAGGCCCACCCGATGCGGTCAGGATTATACGTTCGACATTTGCGATGTCTTCGCCGTTCAGTGCCTGGAAAATCGCCGAATGTTCACTGTCCACGGGCAAAAGCGTTGTACCTGATTGGCGGCATGTCTCGTTCAGCAAGGTACCACCACAAACAAGGCTTTCTTTATTCGCCAGCGCAAGCGTGCCGCCATTTCGGGCAATCGCAAGGCTAATCTCAAAGCCCGCAAATCCAACAACCGCTGAAATTGCCCAGTCAACAGGGTCAGCGGCAGCAGATAACAGCGCATCGCGCCCGGATGCGGCAGCGATGCCTGTGCCCTTTAAGCGTTCGGAAAGGTCATCCAGCCGTAAATCTTCGGATGTGATCGCGATATTTGCCTTTAATGCAATTGCAATTTCGGCCAGCTTTTCGATGTTTTTAGCGCCGGTAACCGCGTGAACATCAAAGGCATTCGGGTTATTGCGGATGATTGAAACTGTGTTTTGCCCGACCGAACCAGTCGCGCCGAAAATCGAAATGCTGCGCATCAGATAAGTCCCAAAGCACCAGCCAGAAATACCAGAAAACATACGCCCAGCACACCGTCGAACCGGTCCAGAAGGCCGCCGTGGCCCGGGATCAGATTGCTGCTGTCTTTCACTCCTGCCCCCCGTTTTACCGCAGACTCGGCCAGATCACCCGACTGGGCCGCTATTGCGACAAGCACGGATAACGGGATTAAATATAGTGATTGCGCTGCGCAAAATACGAAGCAAGCCCCGACTGCGGCCGCAAGCACCCAGCCGCCTACTGTTCCCGACCAGGTTTTTTTGGGGCTGATCCGCACCCATAGTTTAGGACCGCCAAGGGTTTTACCTGCGAAATAACCGCCGACATCGCTGGCGACAACGCATAAAAGCAACCAAAGGGTCAGGGTTAAGCCCTGATCCTGACGAAACGCCCCCAAAGCGGCGGTCGCCATGATCACAATAATCACGGTTAGAAACACAACTGCTTTGGATGTTTTATGGGTCGTGGATATCAATAGGGCAGCAACAATTTGCGCGCCCAGAATGATCGCCGGGGAAAGCCCGAAGCCGAACATTGTCATAAATGTACAGAGCCCGACAAGAATGCCTGAAATAACCGCAAGACCCGCAGCCCCGCCATGCATGCGGCTGATTTCCCAGCCCATAAGTCCCGCAGCGATAACCAACAAAGCTTTGAATGTATCGCCACCTTGCCAGATTGTGACCCCGGCCACAGCCAGCATCACGATGGCGGATAGAAC
>DAOUQS010000037.1 GCA_030625465.1 Amylibacter sp.
TGCTGACATTGGCACACCTGATCTGGCGCAGATGCTGGACGATCATGCGCATTATGTGAAGACCTTGCGTGAAACCGGTGCCGAAGTTGTGGAACTGGCTGCATTGGAAGCTTACCCCGATGCGGTATTTGTCGAGGACACAGCACTTTGTTTGCCCGAAGGTGCTATAATGATGCGACCGGGTGCGCCAAGTCGCGCAGGCGAGGTTGACGGCATGGCCCCGATCTTGCGTGATTATTACGATGTGGTTTTTGATATTAACGGCCCCGGATATATCGAGGGCGGGGATATTCTGGTTACATCAAAGGAAATACTGGTGGGGCGCTCTGACCGGACGGATGCAGCAGGGGTGGCAGAGCTGGCCAAGCTTGTAGCACCGTGGGGATATAAGGTGCGCGAGGTGTTCACGCCAGAAGGGGTTCTGCATTTCAAAACAGACTGTTCGCTATTGGATGGCGAAACCATATTGGCAACGAAACGGCTGGATGCTTCGGGGTGTTTTGAAGGTTATCGGGTTATTCATACCGCTGACGGGGAAGAGGCGGCGGCGAACGCCATTCGCTTTAACCGGTTTGTTTTGATGGCCACAGGGTTTCCGAAAACCGCAAAGCGATTACGCGATGCGGGTTTTGAAGTGCGCGAGATTAACAATACGGAATGTGCCAAGCTGGACGGCGGCATGTCGTGCCTGTCACTGCGGTTTTAAGCGGGATAATTCTGTTTCCAGTTCAAGGATGCGATCTTGCAGGGTTGAAACCGATTTTTCAATGTCGGGTATCGTGTAGCGTTCGGTGATATGTTGCGGGCAGTTCCAGTCAAAAGCTTCGACTTTGATGACAAGCCCACGTTCGATATGGCCGCGATAATCAGGCATTTGCAGCTTTCCAATGATCTTGGGTTGATCCAGCCCCACCAATTCCACCCGCCCCAAAAGCTTCAGGCGGGTTTTGTTTGGGTAATCCATGAAGAACAATGATACACGGTCATCTTTGGTCAGGTTGCCGACGCTGACATATTGGCGGTTGCCGCGAAAATCGGGCATGGCCAATGTTTTTTCGTCCAGTATTTTGACAAAACCCAAAGGCCCGCCGCGATGTTGCACGTAGGGCCAGCCTGCTTCGTTGATGGTGGCCATATAAAGACTGTCACGGGCGGAAATAAACGCGGCCTCATGCGGGCTGATCAGATTGTTATAATCGGCAGTACCTGCTTCCATACGGGTGTACATTTTACGGCTGCCATAGTCGGTTTGGATTGATTTGACTGCGTCGGTGAACATGATCTCTGCGAATTTATGTGGCATTATCGTTTCCTATAATCCTAGTTCGCTTAGACCGGGGTGGTCTGCGGGTCGCGGGCCTGCTGGCCATTTGAATTTGCGTTGGGCTGCGGTAATGGCAAGATCGTTTATGCTGGCGAAACGGAATTTCATCAGGCCGTTTTTATCAAATTCCCAGTTTTCATTGCCGTATGATCTGAACCATTCGCCCGCTTGATTGTGCCATTCATAGGCGAAACGCACAGCGATGCGGTTGCCTGAATAGGCCCAAAGTTCTTTGATCAGGCGGTAGTCGTGTTCGCGTTGCCATTTTTGGGTCAGAAAGGTGATTATTTCGGCGCGACCTTTGGGGAAATCAGCGCGGTTGCGCCAGATGCTGTCGGGCGTGTAGGCAAGTGCGATTTTTTCGGGGTTCTGGCCGTTCCAGCCATCTTCGGCGGCACGGACTTTCTGGATGGCGGTATCGCGGGTGAAAGGCGGCAATGGGGGGCGTTGTGGCATGGTATTTATCCTTTTGGTTTGTAAGGGCGCAACGGAAGGGGTTGCGCCCTTGGGTCAGGTTAGTTGCTTAAAGAACGATCCAGAAAACTGTGGATTTTCGCGGCAATTTCCGGCCCGTTTGTTTCCAGTGCGAAGTGGCCTGCGTCCAGCATGTGAAGCTCTGCTTTTGGCAAGTCACGCAGATAAGGTGGCGCACCTGCGCCCGGAAAAATCACATCGTTTTCACCCCAGACGATTAAGGTTGGTGGCTGGTATGTGCGGAAGTATTCCTGAAAATCGGGGTATAGATCAACATTGGTGCGGTAATCATAGAACAGGTCAAGCTGGATTTCCTGATTGCCGGGGCGGTCAAGATAGGCCTGATCCAGCATCCATGCGTCAGGGCTGACCAGCCCTGCATTTTCGGCTGGAATACCGTGGGTGTATTGCCATTCTGTGGCACCAACTTTCAGGAAACCGCGCAGTTTTTCACGATTTTCGGCAGTGTTATCAGCCCAGTAGGTTTTGAACACGTCCCAAAAATCAAGCAGGCCTTCATTATAGGCATTGCCGTTCTGGATGATCAGGGCGTTAACTTTTTCCGGGGCTTTCAGGGCCAGACGGTAGCCAACAGGCGCGCCGTAATCCATCACGTAAAGTGAATAGCTGTCCAGCTTCAGATCTTGGGTGAAGCTTTCCATCAGGTTGGCATATGCGGCGAATGTATAGTCAAAATCGGCGCGTGATGGCATCGCACTGCGGCCAAAGCCGGGGTAATCAGGGGCGATGACGTGGTATTTATCGGCCAGTGCCGGGATCAGGTTGCGGTACTGTTGCGATGATGTCGGGAAGCCGTGTAGCAATAATAAAGTGGGCGCGTCTTTGGCGCCGGCTTCACGGTAGAAAACCTCTAAGCCGTTGATTTCGATTGTTTTGTATCGCACGGCAGTTTCTGTTTGGATGGACGCAGATTGTGCATGCGTGGATGTCACGAATGGTCCGCTGATCAGGCCCAGAGCCAGAAAAGCTGCGCCAAAGGCATGTTTGATATTGAAGGTGGTCATTGGATGTTCCTATCTTTGTCTGTGTCAGGCGGTGGCCTGTGTTTGGATAGGTTCTGTATAGGTTTATTTATTTTATTGAATAATATGTTTAATATTGAATATACTATTACAAAAATAGGAATAATATGGACCGATTGCTGGAAATGGAAGTGTTTGTAGCTATCAACGAGATCGGCAGTTTCAACAAGGCGGCTGAACGGATGCGCATGTCGCCACCTGCGGTGACCCGTGCGGTTTCATCGTTAGAGGAACGGCTGGGGGTCGTGTTGTTAACACGCACCACACGGCGTTTGCATTTGACCGATGCGGGTGCGCGGTTCCTGGAAACTGCGCAGCGGTTACTGGCTGAAATTGACAATGCCGAAAAGGATGCCAGCGGCGAGATGGGGGTGCCGCAAGGACATTTAACGATTTCGGCCTCGGTGACGTTTGCGCGGTTTGTGATCACCCCGATGGTGCGCCAGTTTTTGCAAACACAACCAAAGATTACGGCAACGGTTATGGGTCTGGATCGGGTGGTTAACCTGGTTGATGAAGGCATGGATGTGGCCGTGCGTATTGGTGAATTGGCCCCATCCAGCCTGATTGCACGCCGCGTGGGCGCGGTGCGGCGTATCTTTGTCGCAAGTCCTGATTATCTGGCGCGGCGTGGACAGCCGGAACATCCGCAGGAATTGAAGTTGCATTCCATGATCGGGTTCTCAAATATTCAGGTTAGTCAGGAATGGCATTATAAAACCAAGGCAGGTAAGGGGCATGTGACGCTTGCACCTCGTTTGATGGTTAACGATGCCATGGCTGCGGTTGACGCGGCTGTGGCGGGTGAGGGCATTACCATGATGATGTCTTATGTGGTTGTGGATTTGATTAAATCAAACAAGCTGGTGCCGGTGCTGATGGATTTTGTGCCGCAAGAGGTGCCGGTTCATCTGGTGTTTCCACAAAGCCGGCTGGTGGTCCCCAAACTGCGGGCTTTTCTGGATTTCTCGGCTAAACACCTGAAGGTGGAGCTGTCGCGACTGGCCTTGTGATTATTGGCCCAGGGTGTTTCTGACTTCCAGCCGTTCCAGATTTACAATGGTGGACAGCATCAAGCGGTCTTGGCTCCAATCACTTGGTGACTGGATGGTTAATGATGCAAGTATAACCAGCGCCATTGCGGGGAAAAGCAGGCATGCAAAGGCTTTGCGTGAAATTGGTGTCACCGCAGGATCTACAATGGCGACGATGCGTTGTTTCAGCGCCGTTGCCGCATTTATACTGAACGGGGTTCGGTCAACTTGCACAAAGGGCACCGACGGCAGGGCAATCGAGTATTTGTCCTCTTTGCGAATACTGTTCTGGCAGACCTGCAACAGGCATTCGCAATAGGATTTTGCATCGAACCTTTTGCCGGAAACCAGTTGCTGGTCGCACGCCAGTTCGCGTAAATGCTGAACCTGACGTTTCCAGAAGTAGAAAACCGGGTTCCAGAAAAAGAACGGGTGCAGGGCTTCCAGTACAAATGCCCATTCCACATCGTTTTGACGGATGTGCTGGAATTCATGGGCCAGTGCCATTTTCAGGTCGTTGTTTTCCGCAAGCATGCCCGAAGGGATAACCACGTAGCGGGTCTTTAGGCTGCGGGTGGAAAACGGGATGAAAGTTTTATCGCTTAGCAGTATTTTCAGGTTGCCGAATTGGCGCCACGCATAGCTGGAGCGTAAAATTGTGCGCAGTTTGAAAATGTTTACCATCGAGCGGCCAAGGATGATTGTAAAACCGATCGAAAACAGTCCGGCGATGAAAACCCCAACAGATGTATCAAGATTTAGAATGCCTTGGGTGATTTCGTTGCGAATGCCCATGATGCGTTCAAATTCAACGGCTTTCATTTCAATGCTGCCGTTCAGGTACTGGGCAACGGCAAAGTCGGATACGCGCATTGAAAATTCCGGTGAAACCAGACCGGCACTTGTGAGCGTGGTCAGTGCCATGATGGCAACGGGGCTAAGGGCTATGGCCAGAAATATACCGTTCAGCAGGCGTAATTGCAAAATATAGGGAAGCTGTATTTTAAGTTTCTGCGTGGCAAATCGCGCCAGAAACCACAGGACAAACGCAAAGACCAGCATGATGTTTGCGTTGATGTAGGCGTTTAGTACAGCATCAGTCAGTATCATTTTTCAACCTCTTATCCAACAGAGCCCGAATTTCCCCCAGTGCCTCTTCGGACATGCCCGCATCATCCACAAGGCGGGCCACCAGCGATGCCGGTGTGTCGTCAAACAGCTTTTCAGACAGGTTCTTAAGCGACCTTGACTGATAGACGTCTTTATTAATCGTGGGCTTGTATATGAATGTTTTGCCCGCTTTTGTACTTACCACAAATTCCTTCTGTTCCAAAATCCGTAATATTGTGGCGGCGGATGTGTAGGCCAGATTGCGGCCTTCGGCCAGATTTGCCAGCACATCGCGCACGGTTCCCTGACCCAGTTTCCACAAATGAGACATGAACTCCAGTTCAACTTCTGTCAGCAGTTCGTTTTTCTTTTTCTGTCGCATTCTTGCTTTGCCTAAAGTCAGTTTTTATTGGATTTATTAAATACTAAAACCATTGTTATTCCAAGTGACATCTGTGTTTATACTTTCCAAAAACAAAACACGCCCCATGCGATGGCCAGACCAAGCGGCGCCCATAGCGGCATTCCCATCAGGCCAAGCCACGCAAGGAAGATGTAAACACTGCCAAGCAATGATATAAATAACCGATCGCCGCGTGTGGTGGTCAGGCCCAGTATGCCTTTGCGTTCGGCCCCGCCCGGATACTTTATTTCCAATATGGTCAGGATGCCCATGGCACTGAAAATTCCGATAAAGACCAACGCGGTCGGCCATGTCCATGCCATCCAGCTAAGCATTATACCCTCCCTAGGGCAAAGCCCTTGGCGATGTGGTTGCGCACGAAGTAGATCACAATGGCACCCGGTATGATGGTTAATGTGCCGGCTGCGGCAAGCAAGCCCAACTCGTAGCCTGCGGATGATGCAGTCTTGGTCATCGTGGCGGCAATCGGTTTGGCGTAAACCGCCGTCAGGGTTTTGGCCAACAGCAGTTCAACCCATGAGAACATGAAGCAGAAGAATGCGGCAACCCCCACGCCTGCCTTGATCGAAGGCAGGAATATCGTGGTGAAAAAACGCGGGAATGAATAGCCGTCGACATAGGCGGTTTCGTCCAGTTCTTTGGGCACACCGCTCATGAAACCTTCCAGTATCCACACCGAAAGCGGGATGTTGAACAGGCAATGTGCAAGGGCCACGGCAAGATAGGTATCAAACAGGCCGACGGCGGAATAAAGTTGGAAGAACGGCAGGGCAAAGACCGCCGCGGGCGCCATACGGTTGGTTAAAAGCCAGAAGAACAGTTGTTTGTCGCCCAAAAAGCGGTAGCGCGAAAACGCATAGGCGGCAGGCAGGGCCACGGTCAGTGAAATAACCGTGTTCAAAGACACATACGCGATCGAGTTGATGTAGCCCCAGTACCAAGTGGGGTCGGTGAAGATCACGCGGTAATTGTCGAACGTCCATGTCTGCGGGAACAGTGAAAATCCCGACAGGATTTCGCCGGTGGTTTTGAAACTCATTGCCACCAGCCAATAGATCGGCAGCATCAGGAACAAGATGTATACAAGCGGGATAAGGTAGCGTTTGCGCATGGGTTCCGTCCTTACGTATCGTCTTTGGTCATCAGCGTATAGAACAGCCATGACACAAGCAGGGTGATTGCAAAGTAGATCAGCGACATCGCGGCAGCCGGGCCTAGGTCAAACTGGCCAAGGGCGATTTTGACAAGGTCGATGGACAGCAATGTTGTGGAGTTGCCGGGGCCGCCACCTGTTAGCACAAAAACCTCGGTGTAGATGTTGAAGCTGTCCATGAAGCGCAGCAGGATTGCGATGGTTAGCACTTGCTTCATTTTGGGTAGCTGGATGTAGCGAAACACTGCCCAGCTGGACGCGCCGTCAATTTTGGCGGCTTGGTAGTAGGCGTCGGGGATCGACACAAGGCCCGCGTAGCTAAGCAGCACCACAAGTGATGTCCAATGCCAGACATCCATGGTGATGATGGTGGCCCATGCGGCAAACGGGTTTTGGGTCATGTCATAGTCAATGCCCAGTGTGGTATTCATCAAGTAACCCAAAAGACCGATGTCTGGCAGGGTGAAAATGTTCCACATCGCACCCACTACGTTCCACGGGATCAGCATCGGTAGCGCCATTGTCACAAGGCAAACCGGTACCCAGAAGCCTGAACGTGGCATGGATAATGCGATGATAATGCCCAAGGGCACCTCAATGGCCAGGATCAGACCGGTGAACAGGAATTGGCGACCAAGGGCGGCGTGGAAGCGCTCTGAATGCAGTAGTTTTTCGAACCAGCCCAAGCCTTCCCAGAAGAACAGGTTGTTGCCGAAGGTTTCCTGCACTGAATAGTTGACCACGGTCATCATCGGGATCAGGGCGTTGAACGCGACCAGTAACAAGACGGGAAGCACGAAAAACCAGGCTTTTTGGTATTGGGTTTTCATGGTGTGGCCCCTTTTGCTTGCGTGGCAATCCAGCCATCACGATAAAGCCGGGTTTTGGCGGGGTCGAACGACAGGTGTATCGCCTCGCCCTGTGCGGGAACCGCGCCGTTGACCACGACTTTGATCGCAGTGTCGCCGATCATGGCCTCGACCACGTTATGACGACCAACATCAGAGACCTTGCAGATCACCGCCTTTAGGCCATGATCGCCAAGGCTGATGTGTTCCGGCCGGATGCCGATTTCTGTTTTGCCGGTTTTACTTTTAGTGATATTGCCTTCCAGCGGTATCATGTGGCCGTTAAAAAAGGCACTGCCCTGGCTTACATCACACGGCAGCACGTTCATACCGGGCGAGCCGATAAAATGGCCGACGAATGTGTGCGCGGGGCGTTCAAACAGTTCGACAGGCGTGCCTATTTGCACGATTTCGCCATCGTTCATTACCACCACTTGATCGGCGAAGGTCAGGGCTTCGGTCTGGTCATGGGTCACGTAAATCATTGTGGCGCGCACCTTTTGGTGCAGCTCTTTTAGCTTGGAACGTAACTTCCATTTCAGGTGCGGGTCGATCACCGTAAGCGGCTCATCGAACATCACCACATTGACATCCTTGCGCACCAATCCGCGGCCCATGGATATTTTTTGTTTGTTGTCAGGTGACAGACCTGCGGCACGGGTGTGCAGCATATCGCCAAGTTCCAGCATCTGGGCTATTTCTGCGACACGGGCCTTGACCGTGACCTCATCCACACCGCGATTGCGCAGCGGAAAGGCAAGGTTGTTGAAGACGGTCATGGTGTCGTAGATCACCGGAAACTGGAAGACCTGCGCGATGTTGCGCTGGTCGGGGGGCAGATGGGTGACGTCCTGGTCGTCGAACAATATCCGGCCTTCGGACGGGTCCAAAAGGCCCGAAATGATATTCAGTAAGGTGGATTTTCCGCAGCCCGAAGGGCCCAGCAAGGCGTATGCGCCGCCATCTTCCCAATCAAGGTCGATTTCCTTCAATGCGTAATCGTCTGGTTTTTCCGGGTTCGGATAGTAGCTGTGCCGCAGTTTTGAAAGGGTGATTTTTGCCATATCCGCCTCCTACGCCACAAGCGCGCCGTCGGGCGCGAAGTAAAAACAATGGGACGGGTCCATGTAGAATTGGCGGGGCTTGCCGATTTCAAACGGGTGCGTACCATGGGCCAGTGAAACCCATGTGTTGTCGCCCATTTCGAAATGCGCACTGCTTTCAGAGCCGCTAAGTTCGGTGACCAGAACCGTGCCGTTAAGGATGACAGAGGCCCGCCCCGTTTGGTTCGGCATGATGTGATTTGGGCGAATAGCCACAGTATATTCGCCGTCTTTCAGGTTGGCGGCGGGGCCCGTCAGCGACCATGAGGTGTTTGCGTCAAGCGTGGCTTTCGCGCCCTGCTTGGTAATGCTTGCGGCATTGATCGGCGGGCTGGAAAATACTTGGGCCGATGCCAGATTATGCGGGTTGTGGTAAATTTCAGCGGTGGGGCCGAACTGGGTGACGCGGCCGTCATCCATCAAAGCGGTTTTGCCGCCCAGTAATAAGGCTTCTTCTGGCTCGGATGTGGCGTAGACCACCACAGCACCGCGCCCTGCAAACAGTTCGGGCAGCTGTTCGCGTAATTCTTCGCGCAGTTTGTAATCAAGGTTTGCAAGCGGCTCATCCAGAAAAACCGCGCGGCTTTCCTTGGCGATTGCGCGCGCCAATGCGGTGCGTTGTTGTTGCCCACCTGACAGTTCATGCGGGTAGCGGTCCAGCATCGGGCGCAGTTGTAAAATGTCTGCGGCCTCTTCCACGCGGCCCTGAATTTCGGATTGTGCCATGCCTGCAACTTTCAACGGTGAGGCGATGTTGTCAAAAACGGTCATATGCGGGTAGTTGACGAAAAACTGGTGTACCAAAGATATGTTGCGTTTCTGGGTGGAAAGCTTTGTGACGTCTTCCCCGTCCATAAATATCTGTCCGCTGGCGATCGGATCAAGCCCTGCCATCATTTTAATAAGCGAGGTTTTGCCCGCGCCTGTTTGACCTAGAAGCACATTGAAATGACCCGGTTCAAGCACCAGACTGGTTTCTTTGATATGGGTAATTGCGCCAACGCGTTTGGTGATATTTTGCAGCTTGATTGTCATTAGGGTACTTTTCTAACGGGGCGTTTGGCCCTGTGTGAAATGCCGGGGCCCGTAAGCCCCGGCGAGGTAAGTCTGGTAAACCGGACTCATCAGGAAATGGTTACTGTGCGGCCCAACGGGCAACAAGGTCGTCGTAGTTGACGGTTACACCTTGTGGCTTTTCGTTGGCTAACGGTGGTTTTGCCCCACCATTCGCATACCAGTATTCCGCGTCTTTTTCTTCGTTCAGACGTGGTCCACAACCGCCGTAAACATTGGCGGCTTCATCAACGGCCTGCATACGTGCCATGGTGATGTCCATTTCACCGGCCAGACGATCCATCGCCTCTTGCGGGGTGAATGCACCAGAGTTCACGTCACCGATTTGCTGCCACCAAATCTGGGCCAGCTTCGGATAATCAGGTACGTTAATCCCGGTAGGTGACCATGCAACACGATCAGGCGAGCGGTAAAACTCGACCAGACCACCCAGATTGGGCGCACGATCAGAGAACGATGCGTGGTTGATGGTACTGTCGCGGATGAAGGTCAGACCGACATGTGATTTTTTCACATCCACGGTTTTTGACACGGCGAACTGTGCGTATAACCATGCAGCTTTAGCACGATCTTCCGGTGTGGACTTCAGAATTGTCCATGAACCCACGTCTTGATAGCCAACTTTCTGGCCCTCTTGCCAATAAGGGCCGTGCGGGCTTGGGGCCATACGCCAAAGCGGCTTGCCGTTATCATCCACAGTATTGTTGCCTTCAGACTTCGGCTTTACCATGTCTGCGGTAAAGGCTGTGTACCAGAAAATCTGCTGGGCCACATTGCCTTGGCTAAGGGCGGGCAGTGACTGGTAGAAGTCAAAGGACGCCGCGCCGGGTGGTGCATAGGCACGCAACCATTCATCCCATTTGCGGATCGCGTAAACAGCCGCCGGGCCGTTTGCAGCACCGCCGCGTGAAACGGATGCACCTGACGGATTACAGGAACCCGCTTCCATGCGAATGCCCCATTCATCAATCGGAATGCCGTTTGGTTCACCTTTTGAACCGGTGCCGGCCATTGAAAGCCATGCGTCGGTCATGCGCCAGCCCAGATCGGGTGCGCGTTTACCGTAGTCCATGTGGCCATAAATTGTTGTGCCATCAATTTCCTTTACATCATTGGAAAAGAATTCCGCGATGTCCTCATAAGCTGACCAGTTCACTGGTACGCCCAAGTCATAGCCGTATTTGGCTTTGAACCCGGCTTGCAGGTCTTCACGGTCGAACCAGTCTTTGCGGAACCAGTAAAGGTTGGCAAATTGCTGGTCGGGCAGCTGGTAAAGGTCTCCATCGGGCCCCGTGGTGAACTGGGTGCCGATAAAATCGTCCAGATCAAGGCCCGGATTTGTAACATCCGCACCTGCACCTGCCATCCAGTCGGTCAGGTTATAGGCTAGTTGCAGCCGTGAGTGGGTGCCGATCAGGTCGCTGTCGTTGACATAGGCGTCATAAAGATTACGACCGGTTTGCATTTGGGTTTGCACCGCCTGCACAACCTCGCCCTCACCCAGGATCTGGTGATTAACCTTGATGCCAGTGATTTCCTCAAAGGCTTTGGTCAGCACTTCGGATTCGTATGAATGCGTCGGAATACCTTCTGAAAGCACGTTGATTTCCATGCCTGCAAAAGGTTTTGCCGCATTAATGAACCACTGCATTTCGGCCATTTGTTCATCTTTGCTAAGTGATGATGGCTGAAACTCTTGGTTGACCCATTTTTGCGCCGAGGCTTCATCGGCCATGACTGATGTTGAACCCGCGACAACGGCAATAACCGCAGCTGCGGAAAGCAGATACTTACGCATCTCTTAATCCTCCCTTATAATTTTACGAGCCGGTCTGTGCCGACCTGAATATAGTCAACCCAAAAATACGCGTATGTCAAACTAAAAGTTTAGTAGAGGGAATAATGCAGGGGTAATTCACATAACTGTATAAAAGAATCGTTTTGATTTCTGAATATTTCGTTACGCTTCCCGAATAATTGGGAGGAAAACATGACACTACTAACGAAAATTACGAAAATACTGTCGGCAGCATTGATGCTGACACTGTTAACAACTGTTCAATCATCCGCGCAGGAAGACTGTAACAGGGGAACTTTGGACGCGGCTTATTGCGACCGTAACTTTGACCAAACTGCGGATTTACCGCTGGAT
>DAOUQS010000004.1 GCA_030625465.1 Amylibacter sp.
CGAAAATCAACATTGCGGGTTCCGGAAGTCTTTCTGGCTGTGGTGTAACAATTGTTACTACCGCAGAGGTGGATGGCGGTACAGATGGACCCGACGATCCAGCCCCTGTTCCATTGCCAGCAAGTATGCTGCTGCTTTTGTCTGGTTTGGGCATAATCCGTTTGATGCGGCGCAAGTCGTAGACTTCCAATTATCCAATAGATTTATTTTGGGCTGCCATTCGGCGGCCCATTTTTCTATTTAAGCCCTCCAAAATAAGCACCTGTTTCCTAAGCGCCTTGGGCCAGCCCCGCTTCATGCCGCTTTCGGCCCCCATGTAAGCGGTCTTTCTTTTAAAATGCACATCTCCTTGTTCTGCAAGCGGTTCAAATTTGATCAGGGTAGCCGCATAGTCACCATTATTATATGCGCTCAAACATTGCTCCAGCACAAAGAGCGGGGCTTGCTTCTACAATATCACTTACCATGAAACATGAACTGCAAAGGATAGAACAATGTTCACACGAAGAGCCGCGTTAATGGGTGGTGCGATGATCGCAGCATCCCCTTATATTGCCAAAAACATTAGTGTCGCCCAAGCGGCAACCACCCCGACTGCGACTGCCGAAGAAATTGCAGCCCTGCCACGGCGCAAGCAAAAGCTGATTGCACCACCCTTCGTGCATGAGCATGAACAGGTAGCAACAACCGGCCCGACTGTTGTTCAGTTTGAAATGACAATCATCGAAAAAGAAGTTCAGATCGCTGATGATGTTTATCTACAAGCGATGACCTATAACGGTTCTATGCCTGGCCCGATGATGGTGGTGCATGAAGGCGATTATGTGGAGCTGACACTATACAATCCACCTGAAAACCTGCTGCAACACAATATCGACTTCCACGCGGCAACCGGTGCTTTGGGCGGCGGTGGGCTGACATTGGTCAACCCCGGTGAAAAAACCGTTCTGCGTTTCAAGGCTACACGCCCGGGAACATTTGTCTATCACTGTGCCCCTGGCGGCCCAATGATCCCATGGCATGTTGTGTCCGGCATGTCCGGTGCATTGATGGTGTTGCCGCGTGATGGTCTGAAAGACCACGAAGACAAACCTGTCAGCTATGACCGCATTTTCTACATCGGTGAAAACGACTTCTATATTCCAAAAGATGAAGATGGCGAATACATGCGGTTTGAAGATCCGGGCGAGGCATATTCCGATACGCTGGAAGTTATGAATGGCCTGATCCCGTCACATGTTACATTCAACGGCAAGGTTGGTGCATTAACTGGCGATGGGGCTTTGAAAGCGGAACAGGGCGAAAAGGTATTGTTTGTCCACAGTCAAGCCAACCGCGATAGCCGCCCGCACCTGATCGGTGGGCACGGCGACTTGGTTTGGGAACTTGGCAAGTTCAACAACGCGCCTGACCGCGATCTGGAAACCTGGTTTATCCGGGGTGGATCAGCAGGGGCCGCATTGTATGAATTCTTGCAACCGGGCGTCTATGCCTACGTGAACCACAACCTGATCGAGGCGGTAAACCTAGGTGCCACAGCACACGTTGTTGTTGGCGGCACATGGGATAACGACCTGATGGAACAAGTGGTTGCACCAACCGAATACGATGTGGCACACGAAGGCCGTACAGCACTGCCATAAGGCAAAGCATTGCAATTCAAAATATTGGGGTAGCCGTAAAACGGCTGCCCCTATTTTCAGGAAAAGGACCATACCATGGGCCCGCGTTTTTTCATTCTAGGTGCTGGTGCTATCGTTCTGATCGCGGCTGCAACGTTTGGCGCCATAACCTTAACCTCGAATAATGGTGCCATTGATGCGCCGGAACTGGTTCGCATACCTGCCGGACAATACAGCCACCGTCCTGCTGGTGATTTTCGTGCGGGCACCCGTGTTGTTGACGCACCTCTTGAATATTACACGGCCCAAAATGATTTGCAGATTATGAAGCACCACGTCCGTCAATCAGAGTATAGCGCTTGTGTCGCGGATGGTGGTTGCAAAGTGACATTGACCCAAGGGTCGGACACCCTGCCGCAGGTTGATGTCAGCTACCTTGATGCAATAGCTTATGCCAGTTGGCTATCTGAAAAAACCAATCAGACATGGCGACTGCCAACAGATGCGGAATGGGTGCGTGCCGCGGGTGATCGTTTTAAGGAAGTTATTCTTGGCGACATATCCAATGATCCCGACCCGTCAAAACGCTGGTTGAAAAAATACCGCGAAGAAGCACAGGAACGTGGCGCGATTGATCCTGCGTTGCGGCCCACAGGCAGCTTTGGTGCAAACAATCTGGGGGTTGTCGATATATGGGGGAATGTCTGGGAATGGACGCAAAGCTGTTTTCTGAACGGCAAGGTCTCTGATGACGGGGTGACCCTGATTGAAAGCACCAGCTATTGCGGGGTGCGTTCTGTGCAGGGTAAACACCGCGCCTTTATTATCGGCTTTGTGCGCGATGCAAAAAGTGGTGGATGTGCGGCTGGCACCCCGCCGGATAATCTGGGATTTCGTTTGGTGCGCGAAAGTTAGAAATACAAAAAAGGACAGTGATGGCGAAAGCACTGCCCTGATTGTTTAGCGTAAGATTGTGTGTCTTATTGCACTTGCGCGAACAATGGTGCAAAGCGTTTTGTGGCTTTGCCCTTTTGTTTGACATCGGCCGCGTCATCCAGGTTTGTGGCAGCGCCGACTTGTATCAAGGCAACCATTCCCATTGAATAATGCGGTGTGCATTTGATGCCATATAATCCTTCTTCGGTGACTGTGATTGAAAACTCTTTGTTCATTTTGCTTTTGAATTTTTCAACACCTTCAGGCAACATACCCTTGATGGATTCCACATTGTGACCTTTGGTGGTCGGAATGAAGGTCACTGTGTCGCCCGGTACCGCTGTAATGAACGCAGGTTCAAATACCATTGACCCGCTTTCGCCTTTGTTCAGCATTTTCACTTCGTAAGTTTCCGCATTGGCGGCAGTGGCTAGAAGCAGTGCCGCAATACCTGCGGTAAGCTGTTTTCCAAACATTGAAATAATCCTTTTGTCAAATAGTGGAATCGTTTGTCTCTGGCGTTTTTTATGATAGGCATGGCTGATACACGTTGCGCTGCAACAAACTTGGATTATGTATTTTGAAAAATCTTGATGAAAGCCTGCTGACGGATATTCCTCCGTTTCGAAAGCTCCAAAATGCACAAATCCGTGAAATTCTGGACAGTGCAATACCCAAACGCTTTGATGCAGGTGTATCTGTGTTTGAAGAGGGCATGGACGCGGACCGGTTCTACCTGCTTCTGGATGGTCATATCCGTGTCATCCGTACAACCCCCGAAGGTGAACAGGTTATCGCACTTTATATTGCAAGCGGACAGTTGTTCGGACTTGCGCCGGCTTTGGGCCGAAAACAATACCCTGCAACCGCGATGACCGCAGATGAATGCCTGACACTTTCATGGCCAACCCGTATATGGCCAGAGTTTGTGGCGAAATACGATGGCTTTGCCACCGAGACCTATAAAATCGTCGGATCGCGGGTTGACGAAATGCACAGCCGCATTGTGGAAATGGCAACGCAACATGTGGAACAACGCGTTGCCTGCTCTCTTTTGCGTTTGATAAACCAAACCGGGAAAAAAGTCGCCAAGGGCGTCGAGATCGAGTTCCCGATTACCCGCCAGAATATATCAGAGATGACGGGCACCACGCTGCACACTGTCAGCCGTCTGTTAAGTGCGTGGCAAAAGGCCGGCATTATTGTCAGTGGCCGGCGCAAAATCACAGTAATCAAGCCAGATGAACTGGTTTTGCTAACCGGGGCAAAAGCTTGATTTTAATATAGCATAATTTCACCTTCTTTGCGCTAGAACAACCTTTTCTTACACGGTTGGGCGTAGATAATAATCACCCGAAACTTTTACAGGATTCCCAACTATGTCCGAAATCTTAACAAAATCGCGGGCGCGAAATATATTCTATGGGGGATCTTTGTTCTTCATAGTCATATTCGTTGTCCTTACAATTCACAGCCACCGCTATATCGTCAATGTTTCAACCGCAGGTGCGCCGTTGACCGAAGCCGTGGTTCTGGGCAAGCATGTCTGGGAAAGACACAGCTGCATCAACTGCCACACCATTCACGGTGAAGGCGCGTATTTTGCCCCCGAGCTGGGCAATGTCATGACCCGCTGGGGCGTGCAGGATGATCCCGAAGCCGCATATGAGGTTCTGGACGGTTGGATGAAATCCCAACCAAGCGGCATTGAAGGCCGCCGTCAAATGCCGTTTTTCGATATCAACGAAGAAGAAATGCGTGGCTTGTCCGAGTTCTTTCGCTGGGCAGACCAAACAGACACACAGGGCTGGCCGCCCACAGATGCAGGTTAAGGAGAGACCGTTATGAAATACAAAACTCAAAAAGTGGCCTATGCCTACTTCGTGGTGGCGATGGGCCTGTTTGCAATTCAGGTTCTGGGCGGCCTTCTGGCTGGCTGGATCTATGTTTCGCCTAATTTCCTGTCGGAACTGCTACCATTCAATATCATCCGGATGATCCACACCAATGCGTTAATCGTATGGTTGTTACTGGGCTTTTTCGGCGCTGCTTACTATTTGATACCCGAAGAAAGCGAACGCGAGATTTATTCAGTCAAGCTGGCTTATCTGCAATTGATCATTCTTGTGGTCGGCACCCTTGGGGCCGTTGGCAGCTATCTGGTTGGCATCCACGGCGGGCGCGAGTTTCTGGAGCAACCGCTTTGGGTCAAATTCGGCATTCTGGTCGCGGCACTGATCTTCTTGTTCAATATCTCGATGACAGTCCTGCAGGGACGTAAAACCGCGATTACCAATGTGCTGTTAACCGGTCTGTGGTTGCTGTCACTGCTTTGGCTGTTCGCGTTTATCAACCCTGACAATCTATCGCTGGATAAAATGTACTGGTGGTTCATCGTGCATCTTTGGGTCGAAGGTACCTGGGAACTGGTTATGGCCTCTATTCTGGCCTTCTTGTTGCTAAAACTGACAGGTGTGGACCGTGAAGTGATCGAAAAATGGCTTTATGTCATTGTTGCCACTGCATTGTTTTCCGGCATTCTTGGTACCGGTCACCACTTCTTCTGGATCGGGACGCCGGGCTATTGGCAGTGGTTGGGCTCTATCTTCTCTGCGTTTGAAGTGATCCCGTTCTTTGCGATGATGAGCTTTGCTTTCGTCATGGTCTGGAAGGGCCGCCGTAACCACCCGAACAAAGCCGCTTTGCTTTGGGCGCTTGGTTCTGCCACTGTTGCCTTCTTCGGGGCAGGGGTCTGGGGCTTCTTGCATACTTTGCACGGCGTGAACTTCTACAGTCACGGCACCCAAATCACCGCTGCCCACGGGCACCTGTCGTTTTACGGTGCTTATGTTGCGATGAACCTTGCGATATTCACCTACGCAATGCCCATTCTGATGGGGCGTGACCCGTATAATCAGGTGCTGAACATGGTTAGCTTCTGGCTAATGACCGGCGGTATGGCATTTATGACCTTTGTGCTGACATTTGCAGGCACCATCCAGACACATATGCAACGTGTACTGGGCGAGAACTTCATGGATGTGCAAGACGGGCTAAGCCTGTTCTACATCATGCGCTTTGGTGCCGGTATTGCTGTCGTTGCAGGGGCATTGTTGTTTATCTACGCAACCCTTGTGCCACGCCGCGAGATTATCAAAAGCGGTAAAGGCGCAAAGGAATGACCGCGATGACACATGATTTCAATGCACCCTACTATCAGCCAATAGCCGATGAATGTGCATTGTTTGAAGCGGCCTATGAAAACGGTTTTCCCCTTCTTTTGAAGGGGCCGACCGGCTGCGGTAAAACCCGCTTTATCGAACATATGGCGGCGCGTCTTGGACGCCCGCTATATACGGTTGCCTGCCATGACGACCTGTCTGCGGCCGATCTGATCGGGCGTTACCTGTTGCGGGGCGGCGAAACCGAATGGGTCGATGGCCCCTTGACCCGCGCCGTGCGTGAAGGTGCGATTTGCTACCTTGATGAAATAGTCGAGGCCCGCAAAGACGTAACCGTGGTGTTGCACCCGTTAACGGATAATCGCCGCACCTTGATGCTGGACCGTACTGGTGAAGAGCTGCAGGCCCCGAAAGGTTTCATGCTGGTGGCGTCTTATAACCCGGGCTATCAGAATGTACTGAAGCGAATGAAGCCCTCAACCCGGCAGCGGTTTTTGTCGATCTCTTTCGACTTCCCCGATCCTGCATCGGAAACCCTGATCATCATCCAGGAAAGCGGCATAGATGAAGCCCGCGCCAAATCCCTGGTACGTTTAGGCGGTCATATCCGCGCCTTATCAGGCATGGATTTAGAGGAAGGCGTGTCCACACGGCTGCTGATTTATGCCGCCCAACTAATTTCCGGTGGCATGAAGGTGGATCAGGCATTGCAAGCCGCCGTGATCGAACCCCTTACGGATGAACCGGACGTGCAACAAGCCCTGCGCGACTTGATCACAACGGTTTACGGGTAACCCACATGGCCCTGCATCCCCTTGATCTGATGGAGCCAGAGGAAACTGTTGGCAAGCTTTGGCATGACTATGCTTCAAAGCTTGCGGCACCTGTTGGCTATGCGGATCATGCGGTTGCGCTCAAGGATATACGCCCCTCGCTGACACTGTTGTTTCGCGCTCTGGGGGGGGCGGCCGGGGTGGAATTAAGTGAAAGTGCTGATGTGGCGTCGCCGCATCGTTTAAGCGTGAAGCGCAAGTTGGGAACCGTGCGCGAAACCGTGCAAATAGCACGCTTTGACGGCGAGCGGCTGCACTTACCCCCGGTCATGGATATTTTCCCGCAAACACGGCTGAACAAGGCGGCCTATCTGTGGCTTGCCGCCCTTGCCGCCACTGTTGATCTGCCGCATTTGCCGGATGATCCGTTGCAGTCCGATATGCTTCAGATCGCCTCAATGTACCAAGCAACGGCGGCGGTTTTGACCCTGTGTCCGGGCTTGCGCGGTGTATACGCCGAACTGTGCGCCCATGTGGCAAAGACCCGCGCGCGCCCGATGTTACCAAAGCAAGAGGCGATACTGGAAACGCAAGTCCTGCGCGTGTTAAACTTGCAGGTACCCGATGGCATTGACCCTGACAGCACCGCCCCGATGGGGTATTTGCCGATAAAACCAGTGACCTTGTGGTTGCAACTGGGTGCGGCGAAAAACCGTACAGACGCGCCGCGCAGCGATGAAGACCCTGCCGCACCACCGCCCGCTGCGGCCACCACCACGCGCAAGCTGGCCAGCCGTGAAAACCGGGATGAGGCAAACCGTAAAGACAGTTTTATCATTCACCGCTTTGAATCTATTCTTAGCTGGGTCGAAAGCATGAACCTGAACCGTAGCATTGATGAAGACGATGATGAAGATGCGCAAAAAGCAGCGGACGACCAGGATCATATCACTTTGTCACGCCACGACAAAAAGGCTGCAACCCGCCTGCGGATGCACCTTGATCTGTCACCTGAAGATGCCGACCACGAACGCTTGTCAGGCGTGTCGACCTATCCCGAATGGAACCACCGTTCGCGGTCTTATATGCCCGACCATTGCCGCGTGCTGGAAGCTGAAGCAGACCCGAATGCGGCCCACCCGCTGATCCCCGACCCACGGCGTTTGCGCGAAGTGCGCCGCCAGTTCGAAGCCTTGCATCCACGCCGCATTCTGCGCCCGCGCCAGATTGAAGGCAGCGAACTGGATATCGACGCGCTGATCACTGCACAGGTTGAACTGCGTGCCACAGGCCGCTCTAGCGACCGGATTTACCAGTCGATGCGCAAAACCGACCGCGACCTGTCCGTGGCCTTTTTGCTGGATACATCGCGCTCTACCGAAGCCGCACTAGGGGACACTTGCGTCATAGATGTGGCCCGCGAAGCATTGGCCGCCCTTGCCGGCGGCATTGCTGCCAGCGGTGACCGTCTGGGGGTCTGGGGCTTTTCCTCATTGAAGCGCGACCGCGTGTTTGTGAAGCGTTGCAAAGGCTTTGATACCCCGATGTCACCGGATGTTACGGCCAAGATTTGCGGCCTGAACCCATGCCACTACACCCGCCTTGGTGCAGCGATCCGCCATGCCTCGGCACAGTTGGCCAAAGAAACCTCAAGCCGGAAATTGTTGTTGGTTCTGACCGATGGTAAACCCAATGATCTGGATCATTATGAGGGCATCCACGGTATCGAGGACAGCCACATGGCCGTGCGCGAAGCCCGGCGTCTGGGCCAGACCGTGCATGGTATTATCATTGATGAAGACGGCCAGGACTGGTTCGCCCGCATCTTTGGCCGTGGTGGTTTCACCTTGCTTCCAGACCCCGCACGTCTGACCCGCGCCTTACCTAAAATTTACCGTTCACTGACACAGGAGACTTAAATTGACCCGCTTCCTTACCGCTTTAACCTTGATTGCCCTGACAGGGCCTGTTTTTGCCGCAAGCTATGACCGACCGATCCCACAAGCGCAAAGCGCCACCGCCGAGCTATGGTTCTTTCTGGCCTCGGTCACACTTCTGGCCGCATTGTTGGCCGTAGGCTGGCTTGTCGCCCGAAAATGACAGATGAAGGATGGAGCATACGCCGTCTGACCTTTGTGCTTTATCCGTTCGGTGCAGGGGCCGCAGCGGTGAATATCTTTTTCGCCTCCCTGATCGGATCCTGGATGGGGTTTCCCGTGCTATCGCCAGTCGTCTCACTACTGGGCGGGGTGGTTTTGGGGCTCCCCGTAACCTTTATATTTGCAAAACACATTCGCAAGTTAATCGACAAAACCAAGTAAGCGGCGGTTAAACGGCTTGCTTTACTGCCCAAAAAACCGCGCTGCTTGCAATGTGTGATTATTTCGCCAATGATACTACAATCCGACTGTGAAACGATGTATCTTGATGTATCAATCTATGGGGAAATACATTGGTTAACAAAAAAGTGCGGGAGCGCGGTGTGATTTTTTATTTATTTATTTTCCTGACCCTTTGTGGTGTAGTCCTGCTTATATGGGGGCTGATGGTGCGGTTGCCTGATAACAGCCAGCGCGACACATCGACTGTTCTTGGCGATGGAACCTCTAGTGCCTTCGGCAAGGCATTTGCGCCTTTGCTGGCGCAAAACCCCGATAAATCCGGCCTGTTGATGCTTGAAGACGGGTTGGATGCATTCGTGGCGCGGATTGCATTGGTGCGTCAGGCCCAGATCAGCCTTGATGTGCAATATTACATGTTCCGCCATGATCTTGTTGGCCGTCTGTTAATCAAGGAATTGCTGGACGCCGCCGACCGTGGCGTGCGTGTGCGTTTGCTGATTGATGACATCTATGGCGAAGATGGGGATTATATATGGGCAACCATGGTCACCCACCCGAACATTTCGGTGCGTCTGTATAATCCTTTCGTGCGCGGCTATGTAAAAGCATTGCAATTCATCACGGATTTAATGCGTATCAATCACCGTATGCATTCCAAAACCTTTACCGCAGATAACCAGATAACCATTCTTGGCGGACGCAATATCGGGGATGAGTATTTTGACGCAACTTCAGAGCTGGCATTCGCGGATCTTGATGCTTTGGTCATTGGTGCGGTTGTGCCCACAGTTTCCAAGCAGTTCGATGAATACTGGAATAACCGCCATTCTTATCCAGTTACCACATTGATCGCAGGTGTTGCGGGCAAGGAACTGCCGGTCGGTGCGCTTGCGGCACTACAGGCCGAACTTGAGGCTAAAAGTAAATCGCGCGATACTGAAGCCTACCGAAATGCTGTATCTACATCGCCCCTTGCTATTGCCCTTCGTGAAAAGACGGTGGCATTCAGCTTTTCCGAAGCTGATATTATCCATGATAGTGCCGAAAAGCTAACAAGAATTCGGAAAACCTGGCAAGACGATTTGATGTTTGCGAAATTGGCCCCCTATATCAGGCAGGCCAAAACGGATTTAACACTTATATCGCCGTATTTTGTTCCGGGCCACAAGGGTGCAGATGCAATTTGTAAATTGTGCGCGAACGGTGTGCGTGTACGGATATTGACCAATTCACTGTCATCCAATGATGTGGCGGCAGTTCATACTGGATATATACGTCACCGAAAACAGTTATTAAGATGTGGTGTCGAAATTTACGAGCTGAATGAGAAGATTAAAAAAGACCAGGGCGCAAGGTTCAAGTGGCTGCGCGGCCTTGAAAAATCCAGCCTGCATGCGAAAACATTGGTGATAGATAAGCGGGTTATGTACGTTGGTTCGTTTAACTTTGATCAACGCTCGCTTAATCTGAACACCGAGATCGGCATTGTGTTTGAAGATGCCGAAATAGCCGGGCATGCGGTGGAATTATTTGATGAAAATATCAGTATGGCGGCATTTCGTGTAGAGCTTGTTGGTGACACAAACCGTAATGGAAAGTTGCGTTGGACCGGTGTTGAAGATGGTGAAACCGTGGTTTTTTATAAAGAGCCTTATGCCAGCCTGTTTCGCCGTGTAAGCACACAGCTTATGCGTTTACTGCCAATCGACTCGTTTTTATAGTGATACCGGAATTGCATGGGAATTCACAAATTACCCGTGAGGTTAAATAACGATTGACGTTTCGTAAAAGAATGCTTTTGGTGGCGATAACATGGCCAGTGACATTATTTCAAGGAACGTTGTGAATGTCTCAGAATCGTAAAGTCCTTTTCCTTATAATCGACCAGTTCCGTGCTGACTGCCTTGACGGGGCATTGGCCGCGCATGTCGACCTGCCCAACATACAGGCGTTCAGGAATGAAGCGGTAACATTTGCCAAACACTATTCGGTAACCAACCCGTGCGGGCCATCGCGCGCCAGCATTCTAACGGGTAAATATGCGATGAACCATCGCTCGATCCGCAATGGCACACCTTTATCGAACAGCATAACCAATATCGCGCTAGAGGCACGAAAGTCGGGTTTTGACCCGATGTTGTATGGCTATACCGATACCAGCTTTGACCCAAGCGCACACCACCCCAACGATCCTGACCTGACAACCGAGGAAAATGTTCTGCCAGGCTTCCGAGAGGTGCTGGAAATGCGGTTTCAGCAAAGCTATCCGTGGCGGGCGTATCTGAAATCCAAAGGCTATACCCTGCCTGATTACGCGCATTTCTATAATGCCATATCCCCTGATCCAAACCGCGCCGCCCGTCCTGACGATCCGCCGTTTTATAAAGCCGAAGACAGCGACACTGCATTTTTAACCAACGCGCTTTTGCACGACTTGTCTGTTCGCACCGATCAAAACTGGTTTGCGCTTGCCACATATATCCGCCCGCACCCGCCGCTGGTGGCACCAGCGCCTTACAACAAGATGTATGATCCGGCCACATTGCCCATGCCTGCGCGTTTGCCCACTCAGGCAGAACAAGCGGCATTGCACCCCTATATGGCAGGTGCCGTGCAACGCCCGACGGTTAATACGATTGTGCGCGGGATTGATCCGCTGGACAATGAAAACGATAATGATGTGCAAATGCTGCGTGCGATCTATCTGGGGCTGGCCACCGAGGTGGATGCCCATTTCGGCCGCATCATCAATTTCCTAAAGGAAACCGGCCAGTATGATGATACGCTGGTTGTGTTTGTGGCCGATCACGGGGAAACGCTGGGCGAGCATCATTTGTGGGGCAAACAAAACCCTTATGAAGCGGCTTACCATATCCCCCTGATTATACGTGACCCAAAGAATACCGCGCAACACGGCACTACGGTTCAGGCGTTTACCGAGTCTATTGATGTCACCCCGACAATTCTGGATTGGATCGGGCAGGATGTGCCTGCCGGCATCGACGGGGTCTCTTTACGGCCATTTTTGGAAGGGAAGACACCTGCAAAATGGCGTGACTGCGTTCATCTGGAACTTGATTATAGCGAACCGGATGAGGTAACGATCTGGCAACAGGCCGCCGGTGTTTCAACCCACGAGGCAAACTTGGCAATTCTGCGTGAAGAACGTTTCAAGCTGGTACATTTCAACGGCGATCTGCCGCCGATGCTGTTTGACCTAAAGGCTGATCCATCGGAACTAAACGACCTTGCGGGTGACCCTGCACATGCACCGACATTGCTGCGCTTGACCCGAAAACTGCTAAGCCACCGGATGAAACACGCGGACAGGACTTTGGCGGATGTCAGGATTACGCCCGAAGGGGTGGTGGGTTATACGCCCTGATCAGTTCCGGCTGGATTGACTGCGGTAGATCAGATCAGATATACCACCACGGGACAGACCGATATCGTTCAGCTCTTTGTCTGTTAAAACATCCAAAGTTTTAATCGTGTCACGATGGGCAGTCCAATCCATGACATATCTTAGAAACCTGACAGCAGACGTTTCCTTTAACCATTTCATGTGCATACCTCCAATATTTACGGTGTCATCAATTCTTCCCAGCGATGGCATGCAACCTCATGCCCGTCTCTTGAATGTTGCAGTATTGGTTCAACCTTGCGGCAATGATCAGTTACAAACGGGCAGCGGGTGTGGAATTTACAACCCGATGGCTGGTTTGTCGGTGACGGAATTTCGCCTTCCAGTTTTTGCGCTTTGCCGCGATCATCCGGATCAAGCGACGGGATTGCTGACAGCAATGCCTTGGTGTACGGGTGCCTTGGGTTTGAAAACAATTCACGTGTCGGTGCGGTTTCCACCAGACGGCCCAGATACATCACGGCCACATGGTCGCAAATATGTGCGACAACACTTAGATCGTGGCTGATAAACAAGAACGTCAGGCCCATTTCCTGTTGAATTTCTTTCAACAGGTTCAAAACATCGGCCTGAATAGACACGTCCAGTGCGGCCACACTTTCATCGGCAACCACAAACTGGGGTTGTGAAACCAAGGCCCGCGCAATGGAAATGCGCTGGCGTTGCCCGCCTGAAAATGCGTGCGGGAAGCGGCGCAGGTGTTCCAGGTTCAAACGGCATTTCGCGGCAATCTCGCGCACGCGCGCATCGGTCTCATCGCGTGATGATGTCAGACCCATCACCTCGATCGGTTCGGCGATAATATCGCGCACGGTCATGCGCGGGCTTAGGGCCGCATAGGGGTCCTGAAAAATCAACTGTGCGCGTTTACGGTATTCTTTCAGCTCTACCGGGGTCAGCTTTGTCAGGTCAAACGCCACGTCGCCATCGTTATAGCCAACCGTGCCACGCGTAATCGGTGCGGCTTGCAACAGCGCTTTACCCAATGTTGTTTTGCCGGAACCACTTTCGCCCACAAGGCCGAAAAAGCTGCCTTTGCCAATATCAAGATTGATGCTTTCAACCGCTTTGACCACTGGTTTGGGGCCAAACATACTGCCGCCACGCAAAGGATAGTGAACCGAAAGGTCGCGGGCTTCTATCAGAACGTCTTCACTCATTTTGAAGCTCCTTCATCATAAAGATGGCAGGCCACCTGATGTGAATCGGTTATTTTTGAGAAACTCGGTATTGCAGAACTGCAAACATCACCCACTATCGCAGAGCAGCGTGTGTTGAACACACAACCCGGTGGGCGTTCCAAGGGTGATGGAATGTCGCCCGGAATGGCTTGTAGCGGTACATCCAGATCATCAAGCTGTGGCAGTGCTGCAATCAGCCCTTTGGTGTAAGGGTGCGCAGGGTTGCGGATAACATCGCGCACGGCACCTTGCTCGACCAGGCGGCCCAGATACATCACCGCGACCTTATCGGCCGTTTGTGCGATTACACCCAGATCGTGCGTGATGAAAACAATGCCCATGCCGAAGTCTTTGACCAGATCCTTCATCAGGTCGATCACCTGCGCCTGAATGGTCACATCCAGTGCGGTTGTCGGTTCATCCGCGATCAGCAATTTAGGCTTGGTCGACAGCGCCATTGCAATCATTGCACGTTGGCGCATTCCGCCTGACAGCTCGAACGCATATTGCTTAAAACGGGTACCCGCGTCGGAAATCCCAACACGATCCAGCATTTCAATAGAAACCTCTTGCGCGCGCTTTGCATTCATATCCGTATGGATTTGCAACTGTTCAACCATTTGATCACCAATGGTGATCGCAGGTGCGAAACTGGCCATGGGTTCCTGAAAGATCATTGAAATAGCACCGCCACGGATCACTTTCAGATCGGTCGAGGTTTGCAGTGACATAATGTCAACAGGCCCGTCATCCAGATGCAAGGTGACCTTGGTCTTGTCGCTATAAATCGCATTTGACGGGTTCAGCTTCATTATCGACTTGGCGGTCACGGATTTGCCTGAACCGCTTTCGCCCACAAGGCCCATGACCTCGCCTGCTTCCAGTGTAAATGAAACATTGTCCACTGCGGTGATCCGACCCTCGTCCGTATCGAACTGAAGGGTCAGGTTTTCTACATCTAGAAGTCGTGTCATTTGCTGCTATCCGAATAAGGGTCGGCGGCATCGCGTAATCCGTCACCGACGAACACAAAGGCCAACACAAGTACAATAAAGAAGATCACCGGAATGAAATACCACTGATAATTCAGCAAAACATCGGCGCTGGTCACGTTTTGCAACATCACCCCCAGCGAGTTTACGGGGTCTTTCAAACCCAGCCCGATAAAGCTAAGGGCGGTTTCGGATAAGATCATATAAGGGAACGAGATCACCAGATCGACAATAATATAGCTGGTGAAACTTGGTAACAGGTGGCGCCGGATAATATGTGCAGGTGTTGCACCACACAGTTGCGCGGCCAGTACATATTCCTGGTTTCGTTCCGTTAACAAGTGGGTTCGTATTCGTCGGGCAAGGGTCGGCCAGCCGATTAACCCCAAGACCATCGAGATGAAAAAGAACCTCGCCTCCGCGCTCCATGTGTCAGGGATGAAAGCGGCAAGCGCCATAAACAGCGGGATGCTGGGTATCGTTCGCACCGTATCGGTCATCATTTGCAGGCCGGAGTCTACCCAGCCGCCGTAATAACCGGCAACCCCCCCGATTGCCAAAGCCAGAACAAAGGCAATAACCACCCCGATCGTGCCCACCGCCATTGATGTGTTGATCGCGGTCAGGGTACGGGAATAAATATCCTTACCGGTCGAGTCGGTACCGAAGATATGGATCATGCCCTTGTCGACACCAAACAAGTGTCTTTCAAATGGAATGCCCAAAAACGTGTACGGCACACCTTTGGTGAAAAACTGGACATACCTGCGACCTTCAAGGCTGGTGTCTGTTTCTGTCACCCAGCGAAAGTTGGTTTTAATCGAGCGGGTACGCTCTGTGGTGTAGATAAACGGGCGCATTGAACATCCGTTGTCATCACAAAATGACGGGATTTGCGGTGCCCCATTCAGGTATTCCTTATCGCGCCCCGCAATGGTGGCGTCATAAGGTGTCAGGAACGGCGCGAATATCCCCGAAAGGATCAAAAAGATCAGAACCCAGGCACCGGCAAGGGCTGATTTGTTTTTCTTGAACCGCTGCCAGATCAACTGGCCTTGCGAGGCGGTGAAATACGCCTCTTTCAGTTTTTGGTCGGCGGCGGCATCTATGTTTGTTACATCGGTCATATCATTATCCTACAATGCTGCGGCGAACGCGTGGATCGGTAAGTGCAAGAATGATGTCGGTGATAAAGTTAATTCCGACAATACTTGCGGTCAGCAAGAAAATAATCGCACCTGCAAGCTGCTGGTCGTTCGATCGGGCCAAGGCCTCGATCAACAAGGAACCAGCTTCGGTCAGGGTCAGGATCAGCGCCACGATGGGCAGCTCGTTAAAGATACGGTTCAAATCGAACCCGAGTGAGTTGATGATCGGGCTTAACGCGTGGCGTGCAGGGTAGCGCAGCAATAGGCGGCGTCCCGATACACCGCGTGCAGCGGCGGCCGTTACATACAGTTTGCCGATTTCATCGGACATCAGGGCGCGTACTGTTTGGATCGCAAACGCGGTCGCGGACCAGCCCAGAATAAAGATCGGCAGCCAGACGTGGCCAAGGAAATCCATGACCCGTGCATAGGACCATTCCGCATCCCGGAACTCTTTCGAAAACAACCCTGTTAAGCTGTCGCCAAAGACCACGGTTGAAAATAGCATGATCATCAGGGCCAGCAGGAAGTTCGGCAATGCCAGACCCAGATAGCTAACCAGACGCAGGCCGTTGTTCAGGAATGCATTCTTTGAAGTAGCGGCCAGAATGCCAACCGGGATTGCAATCGCGTAAGCTAAAATCAAGGCAGATAGACACAGGCCCAAGCTTAACCAGAATTTTTCACCCAGAAGCTGGCTGATATTTAAACGAAGGATACAGCTGTCACCATATTCGCCTTGGAATGCGTTGATGATCCAACTGCCCCAACGTTGAATATAAGGTCTATCAAGGCCAAGCCGGACACGTTCTGCTTGTACGTCAGCAGCGGTGATCACAGACCCTTGAGAGCTTTTGAAGGCTAGATAACGTTCGGCGCAATCGCCGGGAACCAATTCCATCAAGGAAAAAACAATGAATGAGACAAGTACAAGCGTGAAGATTGCCAACACCGCTCGAACCACAACAAATTTGGAAAATTGCAACATTGCTACTTTATTCCCCCCGTGGAATTTAGATGGCTATTTTTATTTGTGCCTTGGGCAATCTGAGCTGCCCAAGGCTATCTTAAATCAGATGATTTAAATTATTCGTCCAAGTACCACTGTGTCGGACGGTAAGGATATGACCTGTAGTAGGCATATGACTGTGTTTGGAACTCGGTGAAGTTCTTCAGATTGTTGCTGTGATAGATCGGTGCAACCGCTTTCACAGTACCGATGAACAACAGGCTATCAACCATGGTTTTCACCATGCGTGCGCCGATTGCGTTGGATTCATCAGAGCCAGCGATTGCAGATTGGAATGCATTGATGTCATCCATCATGTCATACACATACTGCGGTGGTTTTACGCCGGACTTGCCGTCGGTATCAACATATTCACCCCAAAGCATCGCTGAGCGCAGGTTGAAGTAGTTGTCAAACGGTGGCTGGAACAATTCTGAAACACCCAAGATAACAGCAAGTGGCTGACCTTTGGCGTACATTGTTACGTCCAGTTGGTTTGAAGACATGGCAGAGCGGAATTCATCCGTTGTCACTTCTTTAACCGTGCTGTCAATGCCAACATCTTTCCAGTTTTGACCAACCAGTTCGACCAGCTTTACCGAAATTGCCTGTGTTGCCACTTGCAAGTTCAGCACCAGTGCTTCACCGTTTGGCATTTCGCGCATGCCGTCACCATTGGTGTCTTTCATGCCCATTTCGTCCAACAACTTGTTGGCCAGATCAGCATCAAACTGTGCAAAGCTTTGCTCGACTTCGCCGCTTACAAAACCAGGTGTTGGCGAGAAGCCAGTGTACTGTTGTGGACGCCCGAGGCCGAAATAAACAACTTCGTTGATTTCGTCACGGTTGATCGCAACAGACATCGCTTGACGGAAACGCAGATCACCGAAAACTTTACGTTTTTCCATGTTCTCTGAGGTCACGTTGAATGCGAATGTTGCCAAAGCGATTTCAGGTTTCAGATCAACACTAAAGTTGCCTTTTTCCTGGTTTTCCATCAACAATGGCGCGTAATCAAGGTTCAGTGCTTGTGATTTATAATCAACTTCTGAGTTGACCAGTTTCAACAAGCGCACTTCGCTTTCACCCACAAACAATTCATCTTGCTCGTTGATATATGGCAATTGGTTGCCCGCAGTATCAACTTGGAAGAAATACGGATTGGCAACCAGATGGCGGCCTTCTGTGCTTTCAGCGATGATGATGTGGCTTTCCAGTGTCGGCACAGTGTGTGCAGGCAGGCCGTCCAGTTTGTCCATGCTGTTCAGCATAGGTGTCGCTGTGTCCATCCAGTCCGAGTTACCATAGTAAGCGGAGATTGCGGCATAACCGTTTTCATAACCGATCGCCTGTGCATTTGCATCTGCATTTGCATCTACAGACGGGTGATATTTACCCAAGAAGTGCATTGGTTGGAAGCCTTGCGCATAGTGGTTGGCAAAGTGTGACAACAGACCGGGTTTAGGGGACGGCAAGTTGAATTGAACGGTTTGTGCGTCAACAACGACAATGTCCATTTTTTCACCGGCAACCAAAACATAATCTTTTGGTTTTTCACGTACATTGCTGTCAACCGCTAGGTTGTCATACCAGAATTTTACGTCACGGGCACCAAATGGCGCGCCATCTGACCATTTGTGGCCTTTACGCAGGTGAAAAGTCAGCTGTGTAAAATCAGCATTCCATTCCCAGCTTTTGGCAACGTTTGGTACAATGGTTGTCAAATCGTCTGAGTAACGCACAAGGTTTACGTGGCGCACTGACATAAAGTCGGATGTGCCGGATTCGGTTGCGTTTGAAAGCGCATCCAATGTGCCGCCGTATGTACCGATAGAGTCATAAGGTGTCAGGATCAGAGGCTCTGATGGTATACGATCGGCAAGTGCCGGTAGTGGGCCATTGCCGTGAATGCGTGCATTCAATGCTTCTGCTGCAGGGTTAGCCGCAAATTCCATTGTGCAGTTACCCAAGGATTCGTACTCGGCAAGTTCAAATACTTGTGGATAAGCGCCGCGTGCGACGCCCGCCATGTCCGCGACCGTCGCTGCCGGGCACGTGCCGGCAACGGCAGCGCTCGTCAGTGTCAGAAACGCGACACCTGATAAGGTTAGTGTTTTCATTATATATTCTCCCAGTTGTTATTCCAATGTTTTTTAAAGCCAGACTGAAACCAGCCCGCGTGCTATTAAGGTCGATAGCATCCATTTATTATGGAATCAGTTATACTAAGCCACATTACAGTTTTGTAACGGTTTTGTAATGTCAGATATTCTCTCCCTCAAACAAGCGTCACATGTAAATGCGAACGACTGATTGAAGAAGATTGAACAAGAGTCTTTGAACTGTCAATAAATTTTCACTGTATTTCACGATCTAGGCGCAAGTTATATCAGTGACATTCCCCGCCTTAAGGCCACTCTAGCAGCACCTTTCCGCTTGACCCGGATTTCATTGTTTTGAATGCATCCTCGAATTTTTCTGCGGGAAACCGGTGTGTGATAATTGCACTTATATCCAGCCCGTTTTGCAGCATCGCCAGCATTTTATACCATGTTTCGAATATTTCACGGCCATAAACGCCCTTGATTGTGATTGATTTCAACACAATACGCGACCAATCCACCATTGATTTTCCAGGTGGAATGCCCAGCATCGCGATCCGTCCGCCCATCACAATCGTGTCAACCATTTGATCAAAAGCAACGGATGAGCCGCTCATTTCTAACCCAACGTCAAATCCCTCGATTATGCCCAGGGCGGTTTTAACCTCATTCAAATCGGTTGTTTGGACATTCACGGTCGTTACATCGGCCACTCGATTCGCCAGACCCAGTCGATCCTGATTGATATCCGTGATCACCACGTGGCGCGCGCCAATATGTTTTGCAACGGCGGCGGCCATGATCCCGATGGGGCCGGCCCCTGTGATCAAAACATCCTCACCGACCAGATCGAACGAAAGGGCGGTATGAACCGCGTTGCCCAGCGGATCAAGAATGGCACCGATGTCGTCGCTGATATTGTCGGGCAGGGGAACCACATTAAATGCAGGCAGGCGCAAAAACTGCGCAAAAGCCCCCGGTTCATTGACCCCGATGCCACGTGTTTCAGGATCAAGATGAAACTTGCCTGCGCGGCTGGCCCGACTGGTCTTGCCGATCAGATGGCCCTCGCCGGAAACCCGTTGTCCAATGGACAGATCATCAACATTGGCGCCCATCTCGACAATAACACCGGCAAATTCATGCCCGGTGATCAGCGGCACCGGCACGGTTTTTTGCGACCATTCATCCCAGTTCCAGATGTGGATATCTGTGCCGCAAATGCCGGTCTTGTTGATCTTGATCAGCACGTCATCAGCGCCAATTTCGGGCACAGGTTCGCGTTGCATCCACAAACCTTCCTCGGCTTTGGCTTTAACCAGTGCTTTCATGCCGTTGGATTTCTGTGTCATTTGATCACCCCGACGGATTTGCCAACTTTTTCAAAGGCGCTTAGCGCAAATTCAAGGTCATCCCGACACAGGGCTGCATTCATTTGCGTACGAATGCGCGCCAACCCTTTGGGCACAACAGGAAAGAAAAATCCGGCCACGAAAACCCCTTCATCAAATAACTGTGTCGCCATTTCTTGCGCTAATTGTGCCTCGCCCAGCATGACAGGCACAATCGGGTGTTCTCCGGGCACCAGATCAAACCCCAACGCATCCAGACCCGCCCGCCAGAACGCGGTGTTTTCAAACAGCTTGGCACGCAGATCATCGCTTTCGCGCACCAGATCTATGGCCTCTAATCCGGCGGCAACGATGGCAGGGGGAAGCGAGTTTGAAAACAGATAGGGCCGGGCCCGTTGCCGTAGCAGGTCAATAACAGGTTGCGGCCCCGCGATATAACCGCCGATGGCACCACCCAAAGCCTTGCCAAGTGTCCCCGTTACAATATCGACCCCGTCGACCACATCAAAATGCGCAGGCGTGCCGCGCCCTTGTGGCCCCATGAACCCCGTTGCGTGGCAATCGTCGACCATGACAATCGCGCCATAACGCTTCGCCAGTGCGGTAATTTCAGGCAGTTTCGCCAGATGCCCGTCCATCGAAAACACACCATCGGTGGCAATCATGATAAACCGCGCACCCGCGTCCTTAGCTTCAATCAGCCGCGCTTCCAATTCGGCCATGTCAGAGTTGGCATAACGATACCGTTTGGCTTTGCACAAGCGAATGCCGTCAATGATCGAGGCGTGATTTAGCGCATCCGAAATAATCGCATCCTCAGCCGTCAGCAACGGTTCAAACAAACCGCCGTTGGCGTCAAAACATGCAGCAAACAATATAGCATCATCTTTGCCAAGGAATGCGGCCAGCTTTTCCTCTAGCGTGCGGTGCAAATCCTGCGTGCCACAAATGAAACGCACACTTGCCATCCCGAAACCATGCGCATCAAACGCATCAATCGCGGCTTTAATCAGGCGCGGATGATTGGCCAGCCCAAGGTAGTTATTGGCACACAGATTGACCACACGCTTATGCTGCCTGCCTTCATGCCGGACATCAATCCGCCCCGCCTGAGGCGAGGTTATTTGCCGTTCGTGTTTATAAAGTCCCGCACGTTCAATCTCGTGTAAACTGTCGGAAATGTGATTTAGAAATGCAGTTGTCATGGCAGAATCCTTGCGCTTTATTCCAGTATTTCCGCCCAGTATTCCGCTTTTGCGGATTTAGTCAATATATAAGATATATAATCCTATATATAGGATATTAAGAGTTATAAACAATTAGCAATGCTTTGGCGGGCGTATTTGCGGCCTTTATAGCATGATTACAGTCGGCGGCATAACGCACGGTATCGCCCGCATTCAGATCAACATCCTCTTTCCCGGCGGTAACCGTCATTGACCCTTCCAGAACCGTTAACAATTCGCGGCACCCCATACTGTGCGGCTCGCTGACCAGCGCACCATTGGCCGCCAGCTGAATTTCATAAACTTCCAGCTCGCCGGCGTGATCGGGGGGGCTAAGAATGCGGATCCGACACCCTTCGCCCTGGCTGTCAATCGTCGGGGTGCGGTTTGCGCGCATCACATCCTTGATCGTGTTATCAGCACTTTCGTCATCCAGAAGCCCCGCAAAATCCACTTGCAGTGCGCGCGTCAAATTCCAAAGCGTTGCAACTGTCGGGCTGCTTTCGCCGCGTTCGATCTGCGATAGCATGGAACGTGAAACACCGGATAGCTTGGCCATCGCCTCTAGGCTTAAATCTTTGCTCTTGCGCGCTTTGCGCAACCGGTTTGCCAGCCTTTCGGCGATATTATTTTCTGAATTCATGCAATGACAGTGCTGAATAGTCATTATTCTGTCAACGCCCGATTGATTTTTGATTAAGTTATTTAATCGCTTGACCTTCCAGTTACTGGAAGGCTTATTTGGTAAGTTGAAGTTAAAATTATCAATCGAGTGAAGATGATGAATGCCCGGAAAACCAGTACATTTCAAATCGATGGCATGTCTTGTGCGTCCTGTGTCGCGCGGGTCGAAAAGGCATTACTGGCTGTTCCCGACATCACCAAAGCCGCTGTTAATCTGGCCAATGAAACCGTGCAGGTCAGCTACAACGATCCTGTCACCGATTTGATTGTGGTGCAGGCATTGTCGGACGCGGGTTATCCTGCGGCTTTTGAAGAAGTGACACTGGACATTGAAAACATGTCTTGCGCATCTTGCGTGGGACGGGTTGAAAAAGCCCTGAAAGCAGGGGCTGGCGTGCTGGATGCATCCGTTAACCTGGCAGGCGAAACCGCATTGGTGCGCTATGCCGCTGGTGTGACAACGCCAGATAAAATTGCCGGAATTGCAACGCAGGCAGGCTACCCCGCAAAGGCTGAAATGCATGACTACGCAGACAAAACCGACCGCAAAGTGCAAGAGATTGCGCGCCTTGGGCGGTTAACACTTTTGGCCGCAATCTTGGCGTTGCCGGTTTTTGCGATTGAAATGGGCAGCCATATTTTCCCGGGGTTGCACGGGTTTATCCATAACACCATCGGGATGCAAAACAGCCGTCTGTTGCAATTCGTACTGACAACCGCTGTGCTGTTTGGCCCGGGCTTGCAGTTCTACACCAAAGGATTTCCGGCCCTTGTAAGGGGCGCGCCGGACATGAACTCATTGGTCGCACTGGGCACATCGGCGGCATACGGGTTTTCGCTGGTCGCCACTTTTGCGCCCGACTTGTTGCCCAGGGGCACCGCCAATGTCTATTACGAAGCCGCCGCCGTTATCGTGGTTCTGATCTTGTTGGGACGGTTTTTGGAAGCGCGTGCAAAGGGGCGCACAGGGCAGGCGATCCGCAAACTGGTGGGCTTGCAGCCCAGGGCCGCGTATGTGGAACGTGAAGGGAAGACCACTGAACTGGCAATCCAAGACATCGTTAAAGGTGACATAATACACGTGCGCCCCGGTGAAAAAATTGCCGTTGACGGCACGGTTCTGAACGGGGCGTCCTATGTCGACGAAAGCATGATTTCGGGCGAACCTGTTCCGGTTGAAAAAACCAAAGGCACGCATGTGGTTGGTGGCACTGTGAACGGCACCGGTGCCATTACGTTCCGCGCAACCAAGGTCGGTAGCGATACTATGCTGGCGCAAATCATCAAGATGGTCGAACAGGCGCAGGGTACTAAACTGCCCATTCAGGGTCTTGTCGATAAAATCACCGCATGGTTTGTGCCTGCGGTTCTGGTCGCGGCCCTTGTGACCGTTCTGGTCTGGCTGATCCTTGGGCCTGAACCCGCCCTTGGTTTTGCCCTTGTGGCAGGCGTTTCCGTGCTGATCATCGCATGCCCGTGCGCCATGGGGCTGGCAACGCCGACCTCGATTATGGTGGGAACCGGTCGCGCCGCCGAAATGGGGGTTTTGTTTCGCAAAGGCCAAGCCCTGCAACTGTTACAAGAAGCCACAATTGTGGCCGTCGACAAAACCGGAACGCTTACCGAAGGCAGGCCAGAGCTAACCGATCTAATTGTCGCGAACGGCTTTGATCCGGATGATGTGTTGCGGCTTGTGGCCGGGGTGGAAGCCATTTCGGAACACCCGATTGCGGCTGCAATCCTACGTGCCGCCAAAGTAAAAGGGATCGACATTCCCGACATTCAGAACTTCACATCACAAACTGGTTACGGTGTTCAGGCGACAGTTAACGGCAAGACGGTTTTGATCGGGGCCGACCGCTTTATGGCCCGTGAAAAGGTGGCCCTTGGGTCACTTGGGGCCAGCGGTACCGATTTGGGCCAAAGCGGTAAAACCCCGCTTTATGCGGCCATCGACGGACAGGTTGCCGCTGTGATTGCGGTCTCTGACCCGATCAAAGAAACCACGCCAGCCGCCATTGCTGCACTTCATGCGCTTGGCCTTAAGGTGGCAATGATTACCGGTGACAACCAGGGTACGGCGGATGTCATCGCAAAAAAGCTGGGCATAGACCATGTCGTAGCCGAGGTCTTGCCCGAAGGGAAAGTTGCCACATTGGATGCGTTGCGCGCGGATGGCGCCATACTGGCCTTTGTCGGTGACGGCATCAATGACGCGCCTGCACTTGCGGTGGCGGATGTGGGTATTGCGATCGGAACCGGCACCGATGTGGCGATTGAAGCGGCCGATGTTGTCTTGATGTCGGGTGATTTGAAGGGCGTCGTCAACGCCTTTGATATCAGCCAGCGCACCATGCGCAATATTCACCAGAACCTGTTTTGGGCCTTTGGCTATAACACACTGCTGATCCCGGTTGCCGCAGGCGTATTTTACCCGCTAAGCGGGATGATGTTGTCACCGGTACTGGCTGCGGGTGCGATGGCCTTGTCCAGTGTGTTCGTCCTGACAAACGCGTTGCGTTTGCGCTGGGTCAAGCCTGTTTTATAGGCTTAACTGACGGCACTGAACCTTGCGCTATCGTCGATATACTGATCGAAAGCTTTCGCAACCAGACGCGCAACACTGCGTTTATGCTGGACAATTTCAAACCCGGTTTCGGAAAATTCAATAATGTCGCCAAAATCTTTTTGAAGCGGCGGAACCGCTTGGCTTACACATGACAAATCATCACCGAACTCTGCAACCAGCGTGGGATAATCTACCGCAAAGTCACACATAATCATCTCGATTACGCGTGCAATCAGACGATCCTCATGTGATGTCTCAATACCGCGATAGGTGGCCAGGGACTTGTCCTTGATATTACGCGCATAGTCCGAAGATTTTGCCTGATTTTGCGTGAACCCTGTTGGGTATTTTGATATGGAACTGGCGCCAAGGCCGATCAGCGTATCCATGTCATCGGTTGTGTAACCCTGGAAATTGCGCCGCAACTGGCCTTTGGTTGTTGCAATAGCCATGCTGTCTGTCGGTTTTGCAAAGTGGTCAATTCCGATCGCTTCATAGCCACCCGTCTCAAGTTTTGCAGCCATCGCCTGAAACAGGTCATGGCGGGTTTCGCCGTCGGGCAGGGCGGTCTCATCGATCAGCTGCTGGCGCTTGGCCATCCATGGAACATGGGCATATCCATAAAGTGCTATGCGGTCAGGGGACAATGCCTGCACTTTATTGATGGTGTCCATAACGCTGGTTTCGGTTTGGTGTGGCAAGCCATAAAGAATGTCCATGTTCAAGGACCGGACATTTGCACTACGCAACATATCGACACATTCTTTAGTGGTCTCAAAACTTTGCTCGCGGCCAATAGCGGTTTGAACCTTCTGTTCAAAATCCTGAACCCCGATACTTGCGCGGTTCATGCCTGCGGCAACCAGCGCATCGACTTTGGCCTGACTGACCAAAGTAGGGTCAATCTCAACCGAGAACTCTGCGTCTTTTGTGCGCGGAATAACTTGATCCAGCGCGTCTGTCAGGCGCTCTATTTGCGATGGCGTCAATATTGTTGGCGTCCCGCCACCCCAATGGACACGGCTGGCCATGATCCCTTTGGGCAAATGCTGTGCAACCAGACCGATTTCCGCAATCACATGATCCAGATAGGCGGCAACAGGGGATGCTGTCTTTGTACCTTGTGTGCGACAGGCGCAAAACCAGCACAGGCGTTCACAAAACGGAATGTGGATGTAAACGGATACAGGTTTGTCAACAGGAAGGGCTGCAAGGGCTGCCTCGGTAAAGCCTGCACCCACATCGGCAGTAAACTGAACGGCTGTCGGATAACTGGTGTAGCGCGGTGCGCGGGCTTCATAAACGCCTAAACGCGCTAATTTAAGATCATATGTCATAAGGTCGATTCCATATCATGCGCCAAATATATGGCCTTGATCTAAGTCAAGTTTTTTGATCTTTAGGGTATATGAAAAATTTTCCACCCACAAGCGCTTCGGTTAGTGTTGATTGCATGGAATGCCCGATTAAAAAACGGGCGGTTTGTGCATACTGTGAAAAGTCGGAAATGATGCTTTTAGAGACGATGAAGTCCTATAAAACATACCCCGCAGGTGCCCCGATTATTTT
>DAOUQS010000211.1 GCA_030625465.1 Amylibacter sp.
CCAGACTTGTTGCGGACCATATTTTAAGCAAATGCGTGGCGGATTTCGGTAAACAACAAACCGCACCGGCCAAACACGAATATCAACTGCTTGCCGACATGATGTACTCCGCCGTTCGCTTGGGCGGCGCACCATGTTCCAACCTACCATGGCGCTGGGGCTATGGCCTACCAAACTGCCATATCGGCAATACACAGTAGTGACAGCGCATTTTTCATACCGACAAATATGCAGGGGCGTTTAAATGGCGGAGAGACAGGGATTCGAACCCTGGGAGGCTCTCACCTCAACGGTTTTCAAGACCGCCGCATTCGACCACTCTGCCACCTCTCCGCGTCAAAGTTAAAAGATCGATGCTTTCAACAAGAGACTGACTAATTCTGTGCGAAGGAAACATCAACCCCAAATCCAAGCAAAACATCGCCTAAACGAAAAAAAGGTGAAAACAATGTGCTTTCAAAAAGGCGCCAACTTGTTTAGTGTGCCAATTAACAAAAACCGCAGCATAGAGCAGTCAGCACTATAAAAAACAATAAGCGGATACAGGAGCAACCGGCATGAGCAACATCATATTTCCCAAAATACTGATAAAAACCGGATTGGCAGCTGTCATTTCTGTATCCCTAGCGGCTTGCGAAGATGGCAATTCACCCAGCCTTTTCAAAGGTAACGGCCAGGGTGGCGGATTATTCGGCAGCAATCAAAAGGCAACGACAGAACCCCAAAGCAACGGCTCGATCAAGCTGGTTGAACGCGATGTGGAGGCACCGGAGGTCTTTCAGGTTACTGAAAAATCCCTTTGGGATGGCCGCCCGTCACTTGGCGGCGTCTGGGTCGCACATCCTGACAGCAAGCAACCCGAGCGCGTGATCATCCGCAACGAAACCAACGGAAAATTCGTAATCGGGGCTTTATTCAAGCGCGAACGCGACAATCCCGGACCAAGATTACAGCTGTCCTCGGATGCCGCCAATGCATTGGGCGTGCTTGCGGGGGCACCGACAACATTAAACGTCACGGTCTTGCGTCGGGAAACAGTCACGGTCGACGATGGCGGCTCGCCTGTTGCGACGGAAACGGTTACCACCAAGGTGTTGAAGCCCGCATCCACCGATGAAATTGAAAGTTCAGTGCTGAAATCTGTAGCCGAGGCTGAAGCCAAGACCAGTGCCGACACCACAAGAACGGTTGATATTCCCACGAATAAACCAATAACGAAACCAGTTATGCGCGCACCGAAGAAACCTGTTAAGGCGCAAAAAGTAGCCTCTGCACCTGTTGTGGTGGCAAAAGTGCCGATACCCGCTAAAAAAGCGACGACGGCCAAGGCCAGCACATCAGGCCTAAGTTTACCTTATATCCAACTGGGTTTTTTCAGCATTGAGACCAACGCGAACAATACGCTTAAGTCATTGGAAACCCGCAAGATACCCGGAAAAGTAACCGAGGCCACCGCCAAAGGAAAAACATTCTGGCGTGTCTTGGCAGGGCCTGCGCAAACCAAAGGCGAACAAAGCGCCTATCTGACGGAAATCAAGAAAATGGGCTTTTCGGATGCCTATTTAACCAAAAACTAAGGGTATAGAATGACAGTTGTAAAAGCCGCTTTATGCACAATTGCATTACTGGCCACAACGGTTAGCGGTTGGGCTTTTGAAACCATCGGAAAATCCGCATATGTGATCGATGTGAATACCGGCACGGTTTTATACGCCAAGGATGCCGACCGCCCTATTCCGCCCGCATCCATGTCCAAACTGATGACATTGAACATGCTGTTCGAGGCAATAGACGTTGGCCGCGTCACAATGGATACCGAATTTAGCGTGTCGCAAAAGGCGCATCTTATGGGTGGTTCCAAGATGTTTTTGCGTGAAGGCGAACGTGTTACGGTCAAGAACCTGATACAGGGCATAATCGTGCAATCCGGCAATGATGCCTGCGTTGTTGTGGCCGAAGGGCTTGCAGGTTCCGAAGCCGAATTTGCCCGTAAAATGACTGTAAGGGCGCAAAAACTGGGGATGACCAATTCGACATTTGCCAATTCAACGGGCTGGCCCGATCCGAACCAACGGATGAGTGCGAAAGATCTTGTTCTATTGGCCACGCGCCTGCTGACAGAGTTTCCTGAATATTACGGCTTCTTTAGTCAGGCATCTTTTACCTGGGCCGAAATTACCCAAAAGAACCGCAACCCCTTGTTGAAACAGGGTATCGGGGCCGATGGTTTGAAAACCGGCCACACACAAGAAGCCGGATACGGTCTGGTTGGCTCTGCTGTACAGGGTGACAGGCGGGTGACATTTATGATTACCGGCATGCAAAGTTCCGCTGATCGTTCAACAGAAGGCGCGCGTGTCGCAAACTGGGCATTCCGGAACTTCCTGAAGAAATCGCTTTATGAAAAAGACGCCGTTATCGGTACGGCTGATGTCTGGTTGGGAAAAACCAAAACCGTTGGATTGTATTCCCCTGCCGATATTATTGCGCTTTTACCATATGATGCGCTTGACGATTACAATGTGACAATCAAATACAATGGCCCGATCGAGGCCCCTATTGCCAAGGATGCCCAAATTGCCACGCTGATCGTCGAGGCCAAGGGCATGGCGGCAACAAAATATCCGCTATATGCGAAAAAAGCGGTCGGCAAAGCCGGACTTTTTGCGCGTATGAAAGTATCAGCAGATAAGATAAAAGAAGAGCTAATTGGCAATTCTGACGATCGGTAAATCCCATGTTCATTACCTTTGAAGGCATCGACGGCTCGGGTAAATCCACGCAGGCCAAAACCTTGGTCTCGACACTACAGGCGCAAGGGAAATCATGCATCTGGACCCGTGAACCGGGAGGGTCGGAAGGTGCAGAGGTCATCCGCAAGTTGCTTGTCGAAGGCGACCCTGACCGCTGGTCGGCGGAAACCGAGATCCTGTTGTTCAATGCCGCACGGCGCGACCATCTGGAAAAAACCATTGATCCGGCCTTGCGTCGCGGGGCCACCGTGATCTGCGACCGCTTCGTTGACAGCACAAGGGTCTATCAAGGTGTTGCACGCGCCGATCTACGCCCTTTGGTGGACTTGATCCACGAAACCATGATCCAGCGCGAAGCCGATCTGACATTCATTATCGATATCGACCCCGAAATCGCATTAAATCGCGGCTTGGCCCGAAAATCCGGCGAAGACCGTTTTGAAGATATGGGGCTGGGTTTCCAAAAATGCCTGCGTGCGGGATTTCTAGAACTTGCCGAACAACATCCGGATCGTTGCTGCATCATTGATGGCGGCCAAAGCATCGAGGCCGTGGAGCGCGCCATTTTACACGCATATACGCGCGTCACATCATGAGCGAAGACAGCATGATGCAATCCGATTGTATTGACGGCGCACCCCACCCGCGCGAAACAGACAACCTGATCGGACAGGATAAGGCACAGGCAGATTTTCTGTCCGCATTCCAGTCAGGCCGCTTGCACCATGCATGGCTTATCACAGGGCCGCGCGGCGTTGGCAAAGCCACACTGGCGTGGATTATCGCAAGGTTTCTGCTGGCCCAGCCCGATGATAGCGGCGGTATGTTTGCGGATGCGCCTGCCGCCCTCGATACGCTTGATATAGCCAAGGATCATCCGATCAAGCGCCGGGTCGCGGCCCTTGCAGAACCGCGCCTGTTTTTATGCCGGCGACCATGGGATGATAAAACCAAGCGTTTCAAGCGCGATATAACCGTGGAAGAAACCCGTGCTTTAAAAGGGTTTTTCAA
>DAOUQS010000053.1 GCA_030625465.1 Amylibacter sp.
AACCCGACCGAATCGGAAAAGCTTGACAATAATCGGCTGACTGCGGGTTGTGATATGCCTAAATGTTCCGCGGCAAGGGTCACACTGCCCAGCTGGGCAACCGCCTTGAAAGCCTCTAATTGTCGTAATCGCAGCGTCAAACCGTCTGAACTCCTTAGTTTCTTGCGTATTTCATGCAATTTTCCAGTAAAATCAGAATATAACACAAAGTTATAAATACCATCATAAAAATTTCATTTGAATTATGTTACATCCTATGGTGTCCTGATGGGGAGGGTGCGTATTGTCGGGGTAATTCCACACGATGCAGGCACTTAATATATAACGTTAAAAATTGCTTGGGAGGCATATAATGACATTTAACTTTACCGGCACCGCGTTAGCGGCGGCTTTAACACTGGCGACAACAGCTGCATATGCAGAAGTCGAAGTGCAATGGTGGCACGCTATGGGTGGCGCAAACGGCGAGCGCGTGAATAAAATCGCGGCTGATTTCAATGCGACCCAATCCGATTACAAAGTCGTGCCGACCTACAAAGGCAACTACACCGAAACAATGACCGCAGCGATTGCGGCGTTTCGTGCCAAAGAGCAACCACAGATTGTGCAAGTGTTCGAAGTGGGTACTGCCACAATGATGGCGGCCAAAGGTGCGATCTATCCGATTGAACAACTGATGAAAGACGCAGGCGAGCCGTTTGACAAGTCAGACTATCTGCCAGCGGTGATTTCCTATTACCAAACCCCTGAAGGTGAATTGCTTTCGATGCCGTTCAACAGCTCTACCCCTGTTTTGTGGTACAACAAAGATGCGCTGGATGCGGCGGGTGCGGATGTGCCTGTGACATGGGCTGACGTGAAATCCGTTTCACAAAAGCTGGTGGATAACGGTATGAAATGCGGCGTGTCATTTGGTTGGCAGTCTTGGGTAATGCTGGAAAACTATTCAGCTTGGCACAACCTGGAACTGGGTACGAAAGAAAACGGCTTTGCCGGTTTTGATACAGAGTTCACGTTTAACAATGCCAAGGTTGCGGCCCGTCTGGATGATATTGCATCCATGTCAGAAGGTAACCTGTTCCAATATGGTGGTCGTCGTGGCGACAGCCTGCCGCTGTTCACAAATGGTGAATGTGGCATGTGGATGAACTCTTCCGCGTATTACGGCTCTATCAAGAAACAGGCAGAGTTCAACTTTGGCCAAACCATGTTGCCGCTGGATACCGATGTGGCATCCGCACCGCAAAATTCAATCATTGGCGGGGCTACTTTATGGGCTTTGTCAGGTGGATCTGATGAGCAGTATAAAGGTGTGGCACAGTTCATGACCTACCTGTCTTCACCAGAGGTGCAGGCTTGGTGGCATCAGGAAACCGGTTATGTGCCGATCACAACTGCGGCTTACGAGCTGTCAAAAACCCAAGGGTTTTATGATAGCAACCCAGGCACAGACACAGCGATCATACAGCTTAGCCTGAACACACCGACACCGAATTCGCGCGGTTTGCGTTTTGGTAACTTTGTGCAAATCCGTGACGTGATCAATGAAGAAATGGAAGCTTTGTGGGGTGGTACGAAAAACGCCACACAGGTGCTGGATGATGCAGCATCACGCGGCAATATTTTGCTGCGTAAGTTTGAACGTACTGTTAAGTAAGCTATAAACCTATCTCACCCGATGAAAGCGCATGTCTTTTGTCGGGTGATGCTTTGCGGAGACTTTGATGCTCAAGCGCGTGCATTTCCCTTCATCCCCGTTGCCCTATCTGCTGGTCGCCCCGCAGATTATCGTTACCCTTGTGTTTTTCATGTGGCCTGCCAGTCAGGCACTTTATCAATCGCTGCTGATCGAAGACGCGTTCGGGTTATCGTCTGAATTTGTCTGGTTCGAAAATTTCGCGGCACTGGCGGATGACGAACAATATCTTAGCACATTCTGGCGCACGGCGGTTTTTTCATCTCTTGTGGCGTTTCTGTCGATGTCCGTCGCCCTGATCCTTGCAGGCTTTGCCGACCGCGTGGTCAAAGGTGCCACAACTTATCGTACATTATTGATATGGCCCTATGCCGTCGCCCCCGTATTGGCGGGCGCGCTGTGGGTCTTTATGTTTAACCCGACTTTGGGGATATTCCCGTATTTTCTGGATATGATCGGGATCAAATGGAATCATTATCTGAATGGCCGCCAAGCCATGGGGTTGGTCATCGGGGCTGCCGCCTGGAAACAGGTGGCTTATAACTTCTTGTTCTATCTGGCCGCGATGCAATCCATTCCGCGCTCTATAATTGAGGCCGCTGCAATAGATGGTGCCGGTCCTGTGCGGCGATTCTGGACACAAACCCTGCCGCTAATCTCGCCCACCACGTTCTTTTTGATCGTGATCAATGTGGTTTACGCTTTTTTTGAAACCTTCGGTATTATCCATGTGGTGACCCAAGGCGGGCCTGCTAGTTCTACGACTATCCTTGTCTATAAGGTGTTCAACGACGGGTTTGTCGGGCTTGATCTGGGCGGCTCTGCCGCGCAATCGGTGATCTTGATGGTGATCGTGATTGTGATGACAGTGGTGCAATTCCGTTATGTCGAGAAAAAGGTGGAATACTAGATGGTTGAAAATCGCCCGATTATGACTTTCATCACGCATCTGGTTTTGGTGCTGGGCGTGGCAATGATTGCCCTGCCAATCTGGATTACTTTGGTGGCAGCCAGCCATGATGAAATCCGTATGTTGCAAGCCCCGATCCCGATGTTGCCGGGCACGCATTTTATCGACAACCTGAAACAAACACTTTGGGGTGCCGGTCTGTCGGGGGATCAGACGCCGGTGTGGCGAATGCTGTTTAACTCGCTGGCAATGGCGATGATGATCTCGGTCGGCAAAATTGCCATATCGTTGATTTCCGCTTTTGCCATCGTTTATTTCAAATTCCCGTTCCGCATGGGCTTTTTCTGGATGATCTTCATCACCTTGATGCTACCGGTCGAGGTGCGCATTCTGCCGACTTTCGAAGTGGTGGCAAATCTGGGGATGCTGAACAGCTACTGGGGGCTTTCGATCCCGCTGATTGCGTCGGCGACAGCCACGTTCATGTTTCGCCAAGTGTTCCTGACCATCCCCGACGAGATGCTGGAAAGTGCGCGCATCGACGGGGCCGGGCCAATGCGGTTTTTCTGGGATATCCTGCTGCCGCTTTCGCGCACCAATATTGCGGCCTTGTTTGTGATCCTGTTCATATATGGCTGGAACCAATACTTGTGGCCGCTGTTGATTACTACGGACACCGACATGACCACGATTGTGATGAGCATCAAACAGATGCTGGAGTCGGCGGAACAATCGCCGCAATGGAACATCATTATGATGACCGCATTTCTGGCCATGCTGCCGCCCATTCTTGTGGTGGTCGGAATGCAAAAACTGTTTGTGCAAGGCCTGACAGAAACTGATAAATAGGACGCCTGAATTATGGTTGATATAAAACTTGAAAATCTGACCAAATCCTACGGTGATGTAGAGGTTCTACACCACATTGAGGGTGATATCAGTGACGGTGAGTTTATCGTGATTGTCGGCCCCTCGGGTTGCGGAAAATCCACGCTGTTGCGTATGGTTGCAGGGTTGGAAACCGTAACATCCGGTGAAATTTCCATTGCCGGGCGCGTGGTTAATAATCTTGAACCAGCGGATCGCGATATTGCGATGGTGTTTCAGAATTACGCGCTTTATCCGCATATGACGGTGCGCGAAAATATGGCTTACGGGCTGAAAATCCGTAAAATCCCCAAAGACGAGATTACCCGCCGCGTGAATGAGGTGGCCGATATTCTGGAAATCCGCGAATACCTTGATCGCCGTCCGCGCCAACTGTCAGGTGGCCAGCGTCAACGGGTGGCGATGGGGCGTGCGATTGTGCGTGAACCGTCAGTGTTTTTGTTTGACGAGCCGCTTTCAAATCTGGATGCGAAACTGCGGGTGCAGATGCGTCTGGAAATCCGCAAGCTGCAAAAACGTCTGGGTGTCACATCAATCTATGTGACCCACGATCAGGTTGAAGCAATGACTTTGGGTGATCGTTTGATGGTGCTGAACGGCGGTTATGTGGAACAATTCGGCACGCCGCTGGAACTGTATGAACGCCCGGCCAGCCTGTTTGTGGCAGGATTTATCGGCAGCCCGTCTATGAACTTTATTCCCGCCGATGTGGTGGATGGTGGGGCAACACTGGGCATTGGTGTGAAGCTGAAAACCGGATCAACAGCATCGGGCAAAGTGACCCTTGGCATGCGGCCAGAACATATGGTTCTGGATAAATCAGGGACCATAAAGATCAAGGTCGATATGCTGGAACAATTGGGTGCAAACACTTTGGTGCATGGTGCTTTGCAAGGGACGGACACATCGTTTGTGATCAGCCTTGATGGCATTCAAGCCGCAGAAATAGGTGCGGTTCTATCCTTTAGTGCACCAATAGATGCGTTGCATTTATTCGATGCCGAAACCGGCATACGGTTGGACGGCTAGATCAGCGAAAGCTAGGGGCAAGCCCCTAGGTTTTCTTCTTTTTGGTGAAGTTCTTGCCACGCTTTGTTGCACTTGGACTTTTGCCCGGCCCTGCCTTGGGGTTGTTCCCCGCAGGTTTCGGTCCGTCGTTTTTGCGCTTAGGCTTATACTCTGCCACAGCACCTTCCAGACGTTTTAATTCGTCGGCCCAGTTTTCACTGGAATGCGGGATGCCTTTGGATTTCGGACGGCGTTGTTTCTTGCCTTTGTCGCGTTCAGTGCGACTGTTGTGATCGGTCGCCTGTTGCTTGGATGATTTGCGCTTTGGCCCTTTATCTTTGTGGTCGCGTTGACGATCTGAAAAACTGGGGCGGGGTGTGTTTGCCACGGCAGGTGGCTTTTCAAGCTGGGTCAGGCTGGCGTTATCTTCTACCTTCAGGTCCGGCCCGATGGCTTTGATAAATTTTGCAACACTATCTTTGCGGATCTCAATAAAGGACACGTTCTTTTGCACACGGATAGCACCGATGTCGTCTTTGGTAATATCGCCGGCTTTGCAAAGCATCGGCAGTAAGCGGCGCGGTTCCGCACCGGCTTCACGCCCGCCTGTCAGGGCAAACCAAATCGTCGGGCCAAAGGCTGCGCGTGGTTTCGGGGCGCCACCGGCACCTGATGCGGATAGCTCTTCCGGGGCGGACTGGCCAGATTTATACAAGCGCAAATAGGCGGCGGCAATTTTTTCGGGGCTGTGCAGTTCCAGTAGCTTTGTTGCTGCTACATTTTCTGCGGATGTAATGTCTTGTTCCCAAGTTGGGTCAGACATCAGGCGTTCTTCGTCACGTTGCACCACTGCTTCGGCAGAGGGCGCTTCGCACCATTCCGCTTTCACTTTGGCACCTTGCAAAATCCGTTCGGCTTTGCGCCGTATTTTACCCGGTACGATCAGCGCACTGACACCTTTACGTCCGGCGCGGCCAGTACGACCTGAACGGTGCAGCAGGGTTTCAGAGCTTTGCGGGATGTCGGCATGAACCACCAAATCAAGGTTGGGCAGATCAATGCCGCGTGCCGCCACATCGGTGGCAATACAAATCCGCGCGCGGCCATCGCGCATGGCTTGCAAGGCATGCGTACGTTCATTTTGTGACAGCTCACCTGACAGGGCCACAACCGAAAAGCCTCGGTTTGACAGGCGCGTGGTCAGGCGGTTGACCATGATGCGGGTATTGCAAAATACCAGCGCGTTTGGGGCCTCATAATAGCGTAGCACGTTGATAATCGCGTTTTCAGCGTCACGCGGGCCCACGTTCATAGCACGGTATTCGATGTCGGAATGCTGGCTGGCTTCGTTTTTCGTGACCACACGCACAGCGTCTTTTTGATAACTTTTAGCAAGGTTCGCGATGGCACGCGGTACGGTAGCCGAGAACATCAATGTGCGGCGGCTTTCGGGTGCCTCGCCCAGAATGAATTCCAGATCTTCGCGGAATCCCAGATCAAGCATTTCGTCGGCTTCGTCCAGAACGACGGCGCGCAAGCTGTCCATTTTAAGTGAGTTGCGCATGATATGGTCACGCAGGCGGCCCGGTGTGGCCACCACAATATGCGCACCTTTATCCAAAGCCCGGCGTTCTTCGCGCATGTCCATGCCGCCAACACAAGATGCCACAATGGCGCCGGTTTTGGCATAAAGCCACGCCAGTTCGCGTTTGACTTGCAAAGCCAGTTCACGGGTCGGTGCAATGATCAGCGCCAGCGGTTTTTTGGCGCGGGGAAATTTAGTTTCTTCGCCCAGCAATGTCGGGGCGATTGCCAGCCCGAAACCAACGGTTTTACCCGAGCCTGTCTGTGCGGAAACCAGCAGGTCAGCGGTTTCAAAATCGGGGTTTGTCACGGCTTCTTGCACGGGGGTAAGCGTGGCGTAGCCGCGCTGTTCAAGGGCGTCGGAAAGGGTCTGTATCACGGGATATGGCTTTTCATAGGGTCAAGGGCTGGCAGCTATAGGGTTTGCGCCAGTTTGTATAGGCCGAATGTAAACAGTTTCTAAATGCGCAAGATGCCGTCGGTTTTGGGGAAAACCGCTTTGACGTCCATAAACACATGGGTGGGTCTGCCGAATTTCTGTATGGTTTCCAGCCCCATGGCCTTGAAACTGTCATGGCCAACCGCCAGAATGATCGCGTCATACTGGCCGTTTTTCGGGTTGTCGATCGTGTCGATTGTGCAACCAATTTCAGGCGCGGCACTGACCCATGGATCATGCACATCGACGGTCATGCCGAAATTGCAGCATTCATTGATAATATCGACCACGCGTGAATTACGGGTGTCGGGGCAGTTCTCTTTGAACGTGGCCCCCAAAACCAGAACCCGCGCACCCTTGATCGGGATGTCGCGGTTGATCATGTCGCGCAACACGCGCGACACAACATAAGCCCCCATGCCATCGTTAATCCGCCGTCCGGCCAGAACCACTTCGGGCGTATATCCCATCTGTTGGGCTTTATGGGTCAGGTAGTAAGGATCAACGCCGATGCAATGTCCGCCGACAAGTCCGGGGCGAAAGGGCAGGAAATTCCACTTGGTTTGTGCGGCTTCCAGCACGTCCATTGTATCAATATCCAGCTTGTTGAAAATCAGCGCCAGTTCATTGATCAGCGCGATATTCACGTCGCGTTGGGTGTTTTCAATCACTTTGGCAGCCTCGGCTACCTTGATCGACGGGGCCAGATGGGTGCCTGCGGTGATGATGGTTTTGTATAGGTCATCAACGCATTTGGCGGTATCCGGTGTTGAGCCGGATGTGACTTTCATAATGTCGGGCAAACGGTGGGTCTTGTCGCCGGGATTTATGCGTTCAGGACTGTAACCGGCAAAAAAGTCGGTGTTGAAGGTCAGGCCCGAGGTGGCCGTGATCACGGGGATGCAATCCTCTTCTGTGGCGCCGGGGTAAACCGTGCTTTCAAAGATCACGATGTCACCTTTGGAAATAACCAGCCCGACTGCCTTTGACGCGGACAAAAGCGCCGACAAATCAGGGCGTTTATAGGCGTCGATGGGGGTGGGGACGGTGATGATATAGACGTTGCAATCGCGCAGATCGTCCAGCGTGTCGGTAAAGCGCAAATGTGCGGCCGCGTTCAGGTCTGCGGCGCTGGTTTCCAGCGTGGCGTCATGGCCGGCTTTAAGTTGCGCAATACGCGTGCCGTTGATGTCAAAGCCGACAGTCATGCGCGCCTTGCCAAATTCCACAGCCAAAGGCAGGCCGACATAGCCCAAGCCTATGATTGCAATTTTGGCGTCTTTAATATCCAACACAGGTCGATCCTTTTCAGGTCTTGTAAAAGTAGTAGCGGTCAGGCGCAATCCCGTCGGGCCCGTCCACCTGGGTGATTCCGACCAGGGGTTGGCCCGAAATGATAATCCCGTTGGGGGCCATCACGGCGGCGATCATCGGACTAAGCATGGCGGCCTCTGCCACGTCTTTTTCCTTTACGCCCATGCCGCAATCATAATGCGCCACAACAATCTGGCGGCCTTCAGATGCAAGACGCGCCAGCATATCACCCGCTTCCCCTTGCAGAAAATCCTCTGCGGGTGGCACGCAGGAATGGTGGCATTGCAAGATACGGTCGATCACCCAGACCCTGCGATCAGGGGCAACTTCGCGCAAATGGTCATAGCTACGCCCGTTGCCCAGCCCGATTTCCAGCGCATCACCGGTCAGGCCATTGGTGTTTTCAACAGCCCATTCCAGCCCGGTTTTCTGGGCGGTCAGGCGGCGCATCATACTTTCAAGGCGGCTCATGGCAGTGTTCCTTTTTCGTTAATCTAATGTGTCTTGACCATAGCGGAAAGGCTTTATCGGGCCCTTTAGCATGATTGTAAGAAATTGTTTTACGAAGGTCCAAATCGCATCATCGTGGATAAGGTGGTGGGTTAAAAAACCGAAAGGTTCGGCGTTATCCGTATGACCCAAACGGCGGTCCTGTAGCAGTTGCACGGTTTGCGCCACAAGCATATCGGGGGCGACAAGTGAACGGTCACCGCGCCAGTTTATCGGGTCAAGATGGGTATTTATCTGTATCAGATCAGGGGCGCCAAAGCGGGATTTGCGCGGGCCATAGGTCGATAGGGCATCATAGCCGATGGCCACAAGATGCGGCCCCAGTTCGGGGTTGATGCGGTTCCACGGTGGCACAAACATGGGTTTCAGCTGATCCCCGAACAGATCATCCAGACGTTGCAGGCCAAGGATCGCGTCGGTCGCACTTTGCTCAAGCGGGCGGGTGGCCCCGAACTCGGCGTTCTTTTGTTCTGCCGGCGCGTGGCTTTGATGCGCCCAGCCATGCACCACGGGAATGATTTGCGCGCTGGTCTTGATGCGTTTCGCAAATGCTGGGGTGGCATATTTCGGGATCACGGCCAGATGACAGGGCATGCCCAAATCAGCGGTGATTGTGATCAAGCTTTCCAGCTGTGCTGTCGGTTCAATCGCATCATCATCGCGCCACCAGAACGGCAGGGTTAGACCTGCATCGTGCCAGTGTTGGAACTCATCGTGTAAAGGTTGCCAGTTGATTATCATCTGCCCACCAACCCGGTTGTGATCCGCACGGCTTCATCCGCCCCGTTAAACGCTAACCCGTCACTTTGAAACCGCCCTGCGTGCTGCACTGATTGCACCGCATCCAGCAGGCTTTGCGGGGTTAAATCCTTGTTGGAGATCACTGCAAAGCCGGGCTGTTTAGCAAGGCTTTTGGCGCGCAGGGTTTGTTCGACTTCGCCGCCGTCATCAAACGGAATAAACACCGACGGTGTGCCCGCCTGTAACAGATCAAGGGCGGTGTTGTAGCCGCACATACTGACCGAACAGGCGGCGTGGTGCAGCAGTTGGCGAAAGTCGGGGCGGGCGCGTTCCACATGCAATCCGCTGGCTTTTGCCATGCCTTGCAAACGGGTGATTTCAGCGTCGGGATCAGCCCCGCCAACCAACATGCGCCACTTCAGGGCAGGCTTCAGTAACGCGGCTTTTACGGCACATTTAAACAGAGCGGTACCGACCGTGCCACCACCCGCACTGACGATAATCTCATCCTTGCCGATCTGTGCGGGATGCGGCCCTGCGGGGGCGGGGGCTACATATCCGGTGTA
>DAOUQS010000247.1 GCA_030625465.1 Amylibacter sp.
GCCGCCAGTAACCATTTGGCAGTGTCATTTATACCTGAAAAGTTTCCCGCAGGCCCGATTTCAGCGCCCAAGCCCGGCCCGATATTACCCAATGCGGATGCCGCCCCTGATATAGACGTGATCATATCCAGGCCCGTCATACCCAATGCTACTGCAAGAACCGCCAATGACAGGATGAACAGCATCAAGAAGCCCATAACCGATGATATAATGTCTTCCGCCACCGTGCGGCCCTCGTATTTGGGCATGAACACACCGTTGGGGCTGTGGATGCGCTGGATTTGCGCGCGGATCGAGGCATATAGCAGCTGAAAGCGGAATATTTTAATCGAGCATGTGGTGCTGCCCGCACAGCCACCGATCAGACCAACCATAAAGAGTAGCGTCACCGGAAAGCTGCCCCAGCGCATATAATTATCGCTGGCATAGCCGGTGCCAGTCAGAATTGACACACCGTTAAAAGCGGCTTTGCGCAGGGCAAATTCACTGCCATTTGTCACGAATGCCATCCGCCAAAGGCTGAGCAGCACAATCACGCTGGCCACTGTAAGCAAAAACGCACGGATTTGCGTGTCTTTCAGCAAGGGCCGCAATGAGCCTCCGACCAGTTGCACATAACGCACGAACGGCAGGCAGGCCAGCAGCATAAACACAACCGCGATATATTCCGAGCCAACACCTAAAGAGCCAAAACTGTCATCGTAATTGGCAAATCCGCCTGTCGCAATTGTTGTCATTGCATGCACGATACTGTCAAAAATGTCTTGTCCCGCAACATGGTAGCTAATCGCACAAACAATCGTCAGGCTAAGGTAAATCAATGAAATTGTACGCGAAATTTCCGCCGCCCGTGGTAGAACTTTACCAAAAGTATCAAAGCCTTCCGTGCGGAATATCTGCATCCCGCCAACCCGTAGTAGTGGCAAGAACACCATCGCCACAACGATGATCCCGATACCACCGAACCATTGCATCAAGCCGCGCCAAAGTAAAATACCACGCGGAAGATCGCTTAAACCCGAAAACACGGTAGAGCCTGTTGTGGTCAGCCCCGACATCGCTTCAAAAAAGGCATCCGTATAGGTGGCTTGTGTTGCCCCGAACCAGAACGGCAAGGCGGCAAAAATCGGCAAAACCACCCAGACACCGGTGGTCAGGAAAAAGGTTTGCTGGATAGACAGGCCTTTTTGGTCTTGCGTGGCACAAGCCAGTGCAACCGTGCCGCCAAAAACTGCCGTGATAAACCCTGACAGGGCAAACACCTTCCAGTGTCCAACCCCATCGTGAATATCCATCATCATCGGAAAAACCATCGCGGCACCAAGTACCACAACCAACAGACCTATGACATATCCAGCAGGGCGAAAATCAAACATGGGCGCAGATTTGGCGATTTGGGCCCCATCCGTCAAGGTTTTTCAAGGGCTTGACCAGGCTATGACCCACAGCTGGCGGGATTTCCGATAAACTTCAGAAACTCCTGACGGGTGTTGCTGTTGGTCTTGAACGTCCCCATCATGCGCGAGGTTACCATTGTAACGCCATGCTTGTGGATACCGCGTGTCGACATACAGTGATGTTCGCCTTCCAGCACAACAGCGACGCCGCGTGGTTGCAAAACCTTTTGCAGCGTATTGGCGATTTGCGCAGTCATCTTTTCTTGCACCTGCAGACGTTTACCGTAAGCATCAACCAATCGTGCAAGTTTGGATATCCCCACCACACGGTCGGTCGGCAGATAACCCACATGGGCTTTACCTATGATCGGGGCCATATGGTGTTCACAGAAACTTTCAAAACGGATATCTTTCAGGACAACCATTTCATCATAGCCATCCACCTCTTCAAAGGTGCGTTGCAAATGGGCTTCCGGATCCTGGTCGTAGCCACGAAACCATTCACCATACGCCTTGGTCACACGGGTGGGCGTGTCAATCAGGCCCTCGCGTTCCGGATCATCACCGGCCCAGCGTAACAGCGTGCGCACGGCCTCTTCGGCCTCTTCACGCGATGGGCGTGATTTATTATCTATCATGGCGCATTCCTTCGAGCTGTTCGACATTCCCTTTATAGTAGGGCTAATACAATAATAGGGCTATCGCAAATATATCCCGTCCAAATTCCGACAGTATTGCCGCTGGATCAGACGTTTACGCCTGTTCCAGCGCATTGCCGATTTCCGCCAGCAAATCATCCGCATCTTCCAGCCCGATAGAAATACGCACCAAACCGTCCGAAATGCCCAATTCCAGCCTTTGTTCATCCGTTAAACGCTGATGTGTCGTGGTCGATGGATGTGTTATAATTGATTTCGCATCACCCAGATTGTTGGAAATTGTGATAATATCCAGCGCATTGATGAACCGAAACGCCGCGTCTTTGCCGCCTTTCAGCACCAAGGTAATCACCGTGCCACCTTGGGTCATCTGGCGCTTTGCCAGTGCCAGTTGCGGGTGATCATCTGCAAACGGATAGATCAGACGTTCCAGCTTGGCGTGGCCTGTGAAGGCCGTGACCAAAGCTTCACAGGTGCGCGCTTGCGCTTCACACCGGATCACGATGGTTTCCAGACCTTTCAGCATCACCCAGGCGGTAAACGGGCTCATCGCCGGGCCGGTATGTTTGTTGAATGGCTCAAACGTTTTGCGGATATATTCCTTGGTGCCCAGCACCACACCGCCCAGACAGCGCCCCTGTCCGTCGATATGTTTGGTTGCGGAATAAATTACCACATCCGCGCCCAGCTCTAACGAGCGTTGAAACACCGGTGTCGCAAACACATTGTCCACCACCACGGTCGCACCCGCCGCATGGGCAATTTTTGAAACCCCTGCAATATCAATTACTTCCAGTGTTGGGTTGGACAAAGCTTCCAGAAATGCCACCTTGGTATTGGGGCGCATTGCGGCAGCCCACGCATCCAGATCAGTGCCTTCAACAAAGGTCACTTCAATGCCCCAGCGTTGCAAAATATCTTCCAGCACGAACAAGCATGACCCGAACAAAGCTTTCGCAGACACCACATGATCGCCCGCCCGCAGCATTGAAAACAACGCGCCTGAAACGGCGGCCATACCGCTGGCGGTGGCAAAGGCATCTTCGGCGCCTTCAAGGGCGGCAATGCGTTCTTCGAACATCCGCACCGTT